>NZ_QOAY01000270.1:462-14722 GCF_003314775.1 Microbacterium sp. H6
GTCCCGCGCGTCGAATTCCACCGTCTCGACTGAGATCACGACGTGTGTGACCGAGGAGATCAACACGCTGACCGAGCGATTGCCCACCACCGAGAATTCGACGAACCCGCCTCCGGTCTGGATCGCCTCCTCTATCCGACCTCTCAGCTCGACGGCATCCTCCCCCTGCGCCAGGAAGAACTCTGATTCATTGAGCGCAATCCGCGTGCGCGCCATCGTCTGCACCTTGTCCTCCGCTCGTTGTCATTCCGTTGTCGTCATGCTGAGACGGTAACGAGTACATCCGGGCTCGCAGAGGGGGTTGCGCATGGGCCGCAGAAGAGGCAGTGCGCCGGTGTACCGTGATCACATGGGCAGACTCCGCTACGACGGGACCTCGGATCCGATCCTCATCGAAGACGCGACTCTGGCGCACCTCAAGATCGTCATCTCGACCAAGCTCCGCCGCCAGGAGAGCTTCATGATGACCTGGCTCCCGGTCAACGGCGGGGTCGACAAGCGCGCCACCGTGTGGATCCATCCGGCGATCCCGCTGCAGTTCGGGTACGACGCCGCCGAGCCTCCGGCGATCGATCCGCGACTGATCGCCGACATGATGCAGGCGCTCAACGCGTCAGGCGAACTCGTGCTCGATCATCTGATCTCCCCCGCCTGACCCCGAGTACCTCCGCAGGACCCGCCGCGGATCCGGCTACGCTGTGCCCGTGGATGCCGCCCCCTATCTCCTGCTCGGTCTGCCGATCCTCGCGCTGATCATCGGCGGCCCGATCCTCAGGAGTCGTATGGGTCGCCGTGCCTCTGCAACCGGAGCCAAGGCAGGAAAGAAGTTCGCGGACGAGAAGCTCGAGACGGCGCTCGGCGAACTCGGCACCACTCTGGTGATCCACGCACCAGAGCCGCGCGCGAGAGAGATCATCGCCTCCGCGATGGCGGGGAAGGAACGGGAGTACGTGATCCGCAGCGACGGCGGTTACGGCATCCGCTTCGTCGAACCCGATGACACGCTCGTCCGACTCGTTCCCGTCACCGAGGGCACCCGGATGCAGATCGAGACCTTCCGCGACTACTTCGGTTTTCCCCAGACCGTTCAGTTCTGGACGGAGCTGCGTGCACGCGTCGCCGCCGCGGCGGAAGCCCACGAGGTCACGGTCGCAGAGGGAAAGCCCATCCGCTACGTCCGCGGCGAGACGATCGACGACCGGAACGCCCGCTGGGTGCAGGCCCCCTGACCTGGGTCACGCGCCTTCAGCCGATGCAGGCGAAACACGGACGCACAACAAACCGCAGACGCAACTAGGCTGGAGGGCGCGCCCCGCCCGCCGGGCCTCCGCCGGGTCACGGTGGTGGCGTGCGCCCTGACGACCTCCTCCGGTCCACACGGTCCCGACTGACGGGACGGAGCCGCCGCTCCCGGTGTGGCCACGCCAGAAAGGCAAATACCCATGAGCGAATCCCCCGGAACCGCAGACCGTGACGGCGAGCGCTCGCCGGACTTCTTCGACCAGCTGATCGAGACCTCGCCCCGCGACCAGCAGGGCGCGTTCACCATCGGCTTCCGCGGATACGACAAGGGCGAGGTCGACGCCGCACTCTCCGCGCTTCGCAACCAGCTCAAGCAGGCCGCCGCAGACGTGGCCGAGGCTCAGGCGCGCGAAGAAGAAGCCGTCGAAGCGGTGCGGGAAGAGGAGCGCAAGGCTCGCGAGGCGCTCGAGAGCGAGCTCACGGCCGCGAACGCCAAGGCCTCCGACGCCGAGCAGCAGGTCGCCACACTCACCTCCGAGCTCGTCGACGCCCCGCAGCCCGACGGCGAGGAGGCCCCGTCGCGCCAGCAGTTCGAAGCGATCCTCCGTGTCGCGGAAGAGCAGGCGAACGTCCTCATCCAGAACGCCGCGGTGCAGGCCGATCGCCTGATGACCTCCGCTCGCGAGGAGGTGGCCGCGCAGCGCGCCGAGGCCGAGGCCGACGCGGAGCGGATCACCGACCAGGCGCAGCGCGACGCCGACCAGGTGCGCCTGAAGATGGACACCGAGTACACGGCTCACGAGGCGCGCATCGAGCGCGAGGCCGCGCACGCCGCGGAGAAGGTGAACCAGGCCGCTCAGGAGGCCACGGCGATCCGCACCGAGGCCGAGAAGGGCGCGGCAGCACTGCGCTCCCTCGTCACCCGTGAGACGACCCAGCTGCGCGCCGATGCCGAGCGCGATGTGCGCGACATGAACGCCCGCGTGCTCGAGTTCGAGGAGACCCTCACCCGCCGTCAGGACGACGCGCAGCAGGAGTTCCTGGTGCTGCACAACCAGGCGGTGGCGCACGCGGAGCGGATCACCAACGACGCCAACGAGCAGGTCACGGCCTCGCTCGAGCACGCCCAGCGCATCTCTGCACGCGCCGAGGACTACGAGCGCCTGACCCGCTCGCAGGCGCAGGCGATCGAGGCCGAGGCTCAGGTCCGCGCACGTGAGACCCTGGAGCGCGCACGCGCCAAGGCCCAGAAGATCGTCGATTCGGTCACCGGCCACACCACTGCCGTGCTGCACGACGCGGAGGACCGCACCCGCCAGCTGCGGTGGCAGCAGCAGCAGCTGTCGAGCTTCATGGCGGAGGTGCGCGAACTCATCCGCCCCGACGGCATCTTCTCCGACGAGTCCCTGCCGACGGAGATCACCGGAGCGGACGCGCCTGCCGCCCCGGCTCCCGAAGCTGCGGTCGCCGACGAGGCGCCGGAGGAGACCTTCCTCGGCGACGAGGTGCTCGAGGACGAACTCGACGATGACCGTCCGCTCGAGAAGATCACGATCGACGTGGTGGAGACCAAGAAGAAGTCCTCAAAGTAACGCACGAACGACAGAGGCGCGAGCAGGGATTCCTGCTCGCGCCTCTGTCGTTCCCGGACTGATCAGGCCCGGTGATGTCTGGGGCTACCCCCGGCCGAACTGCGCCACTGCCGGGCAGTCGAAGGGATCGGCTCCGGCGGAGAGACCGACCCGGTTCAGGTACTCGATGACGATCATGTAGGACCGACCGAGGCTGGTCTCCGTGTAGGGCACGTCGTTCGCCGCGCAGTAGTCGCGAACGATCTCCCGCGCCTTCGCGAGGTGCGGTCGCGGCATGCTCGGGAAGAGGTGGTGCTCCACCTGGTAGTTGAGGCCGCCCATGAGCCAGGTCGTCCACCATCCTCCGCTGATGTTGCGGGAGGTGCGCACCTGCTTGGTGAAGAAGTCGAGACGGGCGCCGGGCTCGATGATCGGCATCCCCTTGTGGTTAGGCGCGAACGCGGCCCCCATGTAGACGCCGAAGACCGCGAACTGCACCCCCATGAAGGCGAAAGCCATACCGAGGGGGAGCATCATGAACACGGGCACCAGGATGAGGGCAAACCGAAGCGCAATGATGCTCAGCTCGGTCCAGCGTCCCTTGACGTTCTTCGTCGTCATGAGGTACTTCAGGCCGAGGAAGTGGAGGTTCAGCCCCTCGAGGGTGAGGAGCGGGAAGAAGAGCCAGCCCTGCTTGCGGGTGATCAGCTTGATCAGGCCCTTGGACTTGGCGGCATCCTCCTCGAGGAACGAGATCGTGTCGACTTCGATATCGGGGTCCTTGCCGACCTGGTTCGGGTTCCCGTGGTGCTTGGTGTGCTTCGAGTCCCACCACGAGTAGCTCATGCCGATGCTGGCGATCACGATGCGGGCGAGCTTGAAGTTCGCCGGCCCGGTGGAGAGGATCTGGCGGTGCGCGGCCTCATGCCCGAGGAACGCGATCTGCGTCAGGACGATGCCGAGCCCTGCGGCGATGAGCAGCTGGAACCAGCTGTCGCCGAGCAGGATGAAGCCGGTGATGAGACCGCCGAGCGCGACAGCGATGCCGGTGGCCACGAAGATGTAGAACCACTGGGTCCGCTGCAGCAGCCCGGTCTCCTTGACCACCTGCGAAACCTGCTTGTACGCCTTCGCCATGGGAGGGAAGTCTGCGTTGCCGGAATACGTCTGACGAATCGGACCCAGCGTTGCCGCGGTCGGTTCGATCTGTGTGAGGGAGATGATCTTCTCCTGACGATCGGAGCCCTTGAGCTGTGAAAGCCCAAGGCAGCTGCCCAACGCTTACCTCACAGTAGCCCTAGCTCTATACGCGTCAGGGAATACATCGGAACCTCTCGCCGACCCTTCAGCCGAGCCCGGCTGCGGATGTCCGAGGGGGCTCAGGCCCGCGCGCGTCGGGTCCGGCGTCGCCACGCTCGCGGAAGGATCGAGGGGAAGTCGGGGGTCGACCGAGAGGGTCGGTTCGCGTCTTCGAGGGCGCGGAAGGCGGCATCGAGCGAATCGAAGACTCCGAGTTCGGTGCCGTGATTGTCGCGCACGAGGTGCGCGCTGCCGTCGAACTCGACGAAGCCTGCGAACTCGCCGCCGCGCGTCGCGACGTGCACATCGACGTCGGCCTGTTTCCAGGTCAACGGGTCGGAAGGGGGAAGTGTGGTGCTGCTCATGGTCATACTCATTGCTGTGTGGCGGACACGCGTGGCGCTCCGCAAGATGTGAGACCGAGGGCGGATTCCGCACGCATCGATGTGCGCGGTCCGTGATGGCCCTGATCAGTGGCGACGTGGCGGCCGAGAGGGGCGATGCACACACGTTGCTCGACAAGCATAGCAGATCTCCCCTCTCGACCTCAGGAGCCCCGATGTGGCTCAGCTCGACGGCCGGCCGCCGCCTGGCCCGCCCTGACTTCCGCCCGCGGCGGGAGCTGTCTCGGTATCGATGCCGACCACGAGCGTCGCCGTATACCCGCCCTGCACGCCGCCCGTGACCGTGGCCAGTTGCAGCGCTCCGGAATCGTCGCCGAAGACGTTGTCGCTCGCCAGCGTGATCTGCGACAGATTCCTCGCGGATCCGTCGTAGGCCGACTCGGCGTAGACGTCCGCGCATGCCGCTTCCGGAAGTGCCAGCTGCGAGGTGGCGATGGCCGCCGTCGAGTCGGTGATCGAGCCGACATCCGGATACACCTCGAAGTGGATGTGCGGCCAGCGGCCCGAGTAGCACCCGGGGAACACCGAGGTGAACGAGACCCTGCCGTCGGCGTCCGCCACCTGCACACCCCTCAGGTAGGTGACGTCCTCCAGCCCCGAGGAGTACATCGAGTACTCTCCCTGGGCGGTGCAGTGCCACGCGTAGACGGCGACACCGGCGAAAGGCAGGCCTCCGTTCGCCAGATCGATGACCCGCAGCTCGAAGGTGAGGGGCACTCCCTCCGCCGTCGCTCCGCCGTCGATCGAGGACCGGATGTCCTGACGCACGATGCCGGCGTCCTCGAGCACATCGGGCCCGTTCGAGCCGTCTCCCGGATACGGCCCCGCCGTCTCGTCGGGGATCTCATCGACGCTCACGGACTCGCCATCCGATGTCGTCGTCGTGCTGGGCGTCGGTGTCGACGTCGCAGCTCCGACCGAGTCGGACGGCGTGCAGGCCGCGAGGACCACGGCTCCGATACCGAGCCCCGCGAGGCCGAGCACACCGCGCCGGCTCAGCAGGGTGCGGATGTCGAAGGCCGCGCCCTGGTCGACGACCTCCTCGTCGGCACGATCGAGCAGCCTCCCCTCGTACGCCGGACCATCGGGGGTCTGGGTGGGTTCCGGAATGCTCATGATGCTCTCCTCCTCGACGAACTGTTGGTGATGACCACCAGCGTCGCGGAGCTTCCGATCAGGCGCTCCTGCGCCCGCTATGCCTTTTCTATGTGCGGGGAATCGACCGGCGGACGCAGCACCAGCACCACCACGACTCCGACGAGGATGAGGGCGGTGAGCGTCACCGGAACCGGCAGCACGGGGTCGAGCAGCACCAGCACCGCCGCGACCGGGACGACCGTGTTCACGACACGATCCGCGTTCTCACGGATGGCGATCCACCAGATGCCCACCAGGAAGATCGCGATCGGGATGGTGACCGTGAACGATGCGGCGATGTTCGACAGATGGCTCTTCCCGGTCAGGACGTCGAGCTCCACCTCGATGCCCGCCGAGAAGGCGGCCGCCGCCGCGAAGACGAAGTAGTGCGTGTATCCGTAGCGCAGCGACCGCGCGAAGCTCGAGATGGCACGGTGATGCGGTGGCCAGAAATAGATCCACCAGAGAGACGCCGTCACGACGAGCGTCAACACCGAGATCGCGATCAGCGGCCCGAGACTCTCGACCTTGTCGAGCGCATCGATGATCGCGTTCGCCGAGGCCAGCAGGCTCTCGCCGAGCACGATGAGCGTGAAGAGTCCGTAGCGCTCGGTGATGTGATGCGGATGCCACGGATTCTGCTTGCGGAACTCGGCGAACACCGGGACGCTGATCTCGATCAGGGCGAACAGCACGAACGCGGCGATCTGCAGGGGGCCGGTGGGTATGAGGAGGAACAGGATCCACAGCACCTGGACGGCAGCGATGCCGAACGCGTACCGTCGCGTCACCGACCGCAGCTGACCGGCCGACCGCGACGCCCGCAGCCACTGCGCCACCATCGCCACGCGCATCACGACGTACCCGAGCACCGGAACGGTGAAGTCCCCCTCGTTGAACGCTCGGGGGATGCCGGCGGCGAAGACGAGGACGCCGCCCATCTGCACGAAGGTCGTGACGCGGTAGAGCCAGTCGTCCGTGTCGAACGATGTGGCGAACCAGGTGAAGTTCATCCAGGCCCACCAGATCGCGAAGAACAGCATCGCATAGGACGTGATGCCGTGCAGGAACTCTCCTTCGCTGAGGGCGTGGTGCAGCTGAGCGGAGGCGATGCTCACCGCCACCACGAAGACGAGGTCGAAGAAGAGCTCGAGCGGACTCGCGGTGCGATGCGGCTGCGCCGGGTCGCGCGGCAGCATGGTTCGCAGCTGGAAGCGTGGATTGTCGATGTTCGCGGTCACCGCGACAGGATAGCCCGCCGGCGGCCGCCTCCCGCAGCCGCCGTTCATCCAATCAACAGAATTACCTTCCGGTGCAGCCGGTGTTCCGCTACACTGAGTCGAGTCTGCAGTGCCTGCTGTCAGCGATCACCGTGTGGGACGGTGAGAACGCACTCCGTGATGTGGGAATCATGGGGAGTTTCAGCAGGACCCGAGGGGTCGGGACGCAGACGAAAGCCGTGAACGTGGGGTTCATGGTCTGGGGAAACTGGGGAAACACATGTCGCACTGGGGATTTCTGCGTACATTCACGGCTCATGGGGCCTCGGCATGACTTCCGTCGAGGATGCCCTGAGCATCGCTCGTACGGGCTTCGTGCCGGTCGCGGCTCCGCGAGCCACGAAGTCGGTGACGCGCACGGTGGTCACGCCGCGCGCTTCGGCGACTCTGGAACGGCGCCGTCAGTGGGAACGTCGCTATCGGATGCAGCTGCGGATCACGGATGCGGCCGTCATCCTTTTCGCACTCGGTCTGACAGCAGCGATCCAGCTGGCGAACGGCGTCTCCGGGCCTGAGGTCCTCCGCGACGGCATTCCGCTCGCCGCGCTGTGGTACCTCCTGCTGAGCGCGCTGCACACGCGGGACGCCGCGTTGTTCCGCGCCAGCGCCACCGAGTACCGCGGCGTCGTGCACGCCACGGGACTCGCGTTCGGGATCATCGCCATCGTGGCGGTGCTGCTCGCCTGGAAGACGATGCAACTGACGCTGCTGCTGGGGCTGCCCGTCGGTGTGCTGACTCTCCTGGTGACCAGGTGGCTGTGGCGTCACTGGCTGCAGAAGCAGCGATCCCAGGGGAGGTTCGCCTCCCGCACCCTCGTCGTCGGCAATAGGGACGACGTGGAGTATGTGGTCCGGACGCTGCACCCGATCGGCGCCTCCGGCTACCAGGTGGTCGGCGCGACGCTGCTCGACGGCAACGCTCGCGACATCGTGATCGACGACACGCGGTTCCCGGTCCTGGGGAACGTGAACTCCGTGTCGTCGGTCGCGGCCGAGGTCGGTGCCGACACGATCATCGTGGCGAGCCGCCCCGAGGGCGAGCCCGAGTTCGTGAAGCAGCTCAGCTGGCAGCTGGAAGGGACCGCCGCCGAGCTCGTGCTCTCGAGTCGCCTCACCGACGTCGCGGGTCCGCGGATCTCCTTCGCGCCGGTGGAGGGACTGCCGCTGATCCAGGTGCAGATCCCCACCTATGAAGGTGGCCAGCACCTGCTCAAGCGCGCCCTCGACATCGCCGTGGCCACGGTCGCGCTGATTCCCATCGCGCTGCTGGCTCCCGTGCTCGCGCTGCTGATCAAGCTGGACTCCCCCGGCCCGGTCTTCTTCTTCCAGGAGCGGGTCGGCCGCGACGGTCGACGGTTCAAGATGGTCAAGTTCCGGTCGATGAAGACGGACGCCGAGCAGCAGCTCGCCCTGCTCAAGGAGCAGAACCAGGGCGCCGGACTCCTGTTCAAGATGAAGGACGACCCCCGCGTCACCCGGGTCGGCCGAGTGCTGCGCAAGCTCTCCCTCGACGAGCTGCCGCAGTTCTGGAACGTCCTCATCGGCGACATGAGCGTGGTGGGGCCTCGGCCGCCGCTGCCCAGCGAGGTCACCGCCTACGACGGCACCGTCTTCCGTCGCCTGTACATCAAGCCGGGGATCACGGGGCTGTGGCAGGTCTCCGGTCGGAGCGACCTCTCCTGGGACGAGAGTGTCCGGCTCGACCTGCGCTACGTCGAGAACTGGTCCGTGATGAACGACCTGCAGATCATGTGGCGCACCGCCAAGGTCATGGTGCAGCCCAGCGGGGCATACTGATCGGATGAGCAATTCGAACCGCCTCACCATCGCGATGGTGGGGACCAGAGGAGTGCCCGCAGCATACGGCGGCTTCGAGACCGCCATCGAAGAGGTCGGACGCCGTCTCGCCGACCGCGGACACGACGTCGTCGTGTACACCCGCGGCTCCGAGCGGCGCGAGAAGGAGTACCTCGGTATGAGGGTCGTGCACCTTCCCGCGATCCCGGTGAAGCAGATCGAGACGCTGAGCCACACGGGGCTGTCGGCTCTGCACCTCATGTTCCGGCGGCGGCCGGATGCGACCTTCGTCTTCAACGCGGCGAACTCCCCGTTCCTGCCCCTGCTGCGATTGCGCCGCGCGCCGGTCGCCCTGCATATGGATGGACTCGAATGGCGACGCTCGAAGTGGGGTCCGCGCGGCAAGGCGTACTACCGCTGGGCTGAGCAGTTCGGGGTGCGCACGGCCGATGCACTGATCGCGGATGCGCCCGGGATCGCCGACTACTACCGGCACCAGTTCAACGTTCCGACCGAGCTGATCCGCTACGGCGCCCCGATCCTCGACCAGCTTCCGGAACGTGGCGTCGCCGAGATGGACCTCACCCCTGAGGGGTATCACCTGGTCGTCGCACGGTTCGAACCGGAGAACCATGTGCTCGAGATCGTCCGGGGTTACCGCGACAGCGACGCGAAGCTGCCGCTCGTCGTCGTCGGCTCGGCGCCCTACAGCGCGGGGTACACCCAGGAGATCCAGCGTGTGGCGGACGGCGACGACCGCATCCGTCTCGTGGGGGGCGTCTATGACCAGGAGCTGCTCGATGCGCTCTATGCGAATGCGCTCACGTATCTGCACGGCCACTCTGTGGGCGGCACCAACCCCTCGCTCCTGCGCGCCATGGGGGCCGGGACCGCTGTCATCGGCTTCGATGTCCCCTTCAACCGCGAGGTACTCGACGGCAACGGGTGGTTCTTCGCGGATGCCGCCCAGGTCGCCGAGCAGGTGATGGCCGCCGAATCCGACCCGGCAGCGACCGCGGCCAAGGGCACCGCCGTGCAGGAGATCGCCCGCACCCGCTTCCGCTGGGATGATGTCGCGGACGAGTACGAGGCACTCGCGCAGCGGATCTCCGAAGGTGCGACCATTCACCCCTCAGCCAGGCGGGCACGCCGACGGTCGACGGACTGGGCGCCCGTTCGCGCCGAATCGAGCACTTCGTGAGCAACGAGTCGAAGCGACCGACCGTCCTACTCGTCCACCCCGGCGCCGAGATGTTCGGGTCCGATCGCATGCTCCTGGAGAGTGCCATCGGCCTCGCCGAATCGGGGGTGCGTGTCGTCGTCGCTCTGCCGAGTTCCGGCCTTCTCGTGAACGAGTTGCGCGCGGCCGGCGCAGAGGTCGTCATCCTGCCGATGCTCGTGCTCCGCAAAGTGCTGCTCACCCCGCGCGGACTGCCGAGGCTGTTCCGAGACACGTTCCGAGGGCTGGGCGCTGCCTGGCGGCTGATCGGCCGGCTGCGTCCCGATGTCGTGTACGTCTCGACGATCATCATCCCCGAGTGGCCGCTGATCGCCCGGCTGCGCGGAGTCCGCACCGTGAGCCACGTGCATGAAGCCGAGGCCTCGGGCAACAGGATCGTCAATGCTCTCCTCTACTCCCCCCATCTGGCCTCCCATCAGACCCTCGTGAACAGCCGGTTCAGTCTGGACACCATCCGCACCGCGCTCCCCGCCCTGGCCCGGCGCTCGCACGTGGTGTACAACGGCGTCGCTTCTCCCCCGCACCCGCTGTCTCCCCGTCCCCGCACAGAGGGCCCCCTCCGCGTGCTCTACATCGGGCGTCTCTCCCCCCGCAAGGGCCCCGATCTCGTGATCGCGGCGGCCTCACGACTCCACTCCGCCGGGCGCGCAGTGGAGGTCACCCTCCTCGGCGCGGTGTTCGAGGGCTACGAGTGGTTCGAACGCGACCTTCGTGCGCAGGCGTCCGAGGCCGGGGTCACCGTCGACTTCGCCGGATTCCACACCGACATCTGGCCGTTCCTCGAGAAGGCCGATGTGCTGCTCGTGCCATCGCGCGTCGACGAACCCTTCGGGAACACCGCCGTCGAAGGCGTCCTCGCCCTGCGACCGGTGATCGCGAGCGACAGCAGCGGACTCCGGGAAGCAGCAGGCGGTTACGGCACGGCGAGGCTCGTCGCGGCCGGCGATGCGGAGGCGATCGCTTCCGCGCTGACCGACATCGACGCCCGGTGGGATGAGATCGTCTCGACCGTCGCAGACAGCCGCGCCGAGGCCCTGCGCAGGCACGCGCCTCAGGTCTACCGCTCGAGCATCTCGACGCATCTCCTGGGCTGACCCGCACCCCGGTCTGCCACACCCGCCGGCGGGTCAGCGCTCTCGCTACACCTGTTCCAGCTCGCCCACGGTGAGCCGCTTCTTGTTCCGGACGATGTAGATCGAGAACGGGATCAGCTGGCACACGACGAGGGCGAAGGCGACGCCGATCAGGGGTCCGGCGATGCCCAGCACGGGAGTGAGCACGAACGAGAGGGTGATGCCCACGGCCGCCATGCTGAGCGTGGGGATCACCTGGAAGCGGATTCCCGGCTTGTCCATGATGAACATCCCCAGGGGGTACACGGCCGCCGTCATCATGATCATCAGACCGAAGGCGAAGATCGTGCTCGTGCGCACCGTCAGCTCGCCCTGGGTGATGAACCCGAACAGCCACGGGCCGACGAGCCACACCATCACGGTCGCGACGCCGATCGCCGCAGCGAACAAGACCGACAGCAGGAACGGCCCACGCCGGAGGTCACCGTCGTGGCGGCTCTTCGCGAAGTGCGGCCAGAGCGCGAGTCCACCGGCCATCACGAGTCCGTTGAGGGCGAAGAACACCTGGCCCGCCACGCCGTACTCGGCGACGTCGGTGGGTCCGCCCAGCTGAGCGATCACGTAGCGCTGCGAGCCGACGGCGATCGGATACGTCACCATCTGGGCGAGCATCGGCCACCCGACGTCCATCACCCGCACGCCCGGGTAGCGGCGAGGATGCAGGACCATCCGGGCGGCCGAGGGGATCAGCGGCGAAGTCGTGCGAGCCGTGATGAGGATGCCGAGCACGGATACCAGGAAAGACGCGCCGAAGGAGGCGATCGCCACGAAGGAATGGAGACTCTCGCCACCGAAGGTGAGCATCAGCCAGACGCCCGTCATCGTGAGCGGCGAGATCAGCCCCTGGAGGAGGATCACGATGTGGTTGCGACGCTGGCCCAGCATGATCCGCGCCCACACCCCGAGCGGGATGCCGAGACAGAAGATCGTGACGCAGTAGAAAGCGGCCAACGAGGCACCCGGTCGCCCTCCGGCTTCACCGAACACCAGCTCCCAGGCACCCGTGAGCACGAGCACCGTGTTGATCGCCATCGCCGTGGCGGCGAAGGTGAGCAGCACCCGGCCGACGGAGGTGAGCTGGTACCGCAGCTTCTCGTCGGTGCGCACGTTCGTGCTGGTCGCGACAGCGTTGACGAGGACCGCGCCGCTGCCGAGGTCTGTGAACGTCAGCAGCGAGGGGATGGTCGTCAACAACGTGTACAGGGCGAAGCTGTCGACGCCGGCGCCGCCGATGATCATCCGGGTCGTGATGACGCCGCAGACCAGCGCGATGACCATCGTCAGCGCACGCGCGCCGACAGCGAGAAGAGAACCCATGTTTACATCGTCACCGGGGCAGGGCTCCCAGTGTCGTGCTGCTGCCGGGGAGTCGCGATACTGAGGCGATGTCGGACGGCACCGGCACCGCCACCGACCCCTGCGTCGCGGCGAACTGCGGCAGCAGGGCGAAGCCGGCGTCGACCACCGGGGCTCCCTCGACGAACTGCGACCGTCGATCCTGCCCCGTGGCCGCGGTGAACGCGGCCAGCGTATCCGTCACCGCGGGGTCTCTCGAGACGGAACCCTTCGACCACGCGGAGAACCAGCGGGGGGTGCCCGGTGACGTGCGGTGATAGAGGTTTCCGTTGACGCTCGACATCATCTGCGAACCCGTGTACTGCAAGGAGAAGTCCTGGACGCAGACCAGGCAGTTGCCCGCGCTCTCGGCCACGATGTTGTTCGATGCCACGATGTTCCTCGTGATCCAGGACGCCTCGGGTGCGTACCGCGTCCGCGGGTCGTGCCCCGGCGTGTTCGGGTCGGAGGCGCGGCGGGCGTCCATCGCGATGCTGATGTTCCGGTTCCCGTTGCCGACCAGCGTGTTGTTCCAGATCTTGACGCTGCCGGAGTTCAGCACCCACAGGCCGAACTCTCCGTTTCGGGCGATGACGTTGTCGGCGATGACCGCACGTTCCGACAGCTCCACCATCACGCCATGCCCGGTGTTGCCGATCACATCGTTCCCGGTGAACGCGATATCAAGCACGGACTCGTCGAACCATGGTCCGCGGCCGTCGTTCCCGGTGAACGCGCTGTCCGTGACGGTCACCCCCCTGGTGCGGGTGACCTTGAACGCGCCGGACACCGGTGCGTCGTTGAAGTGCTCCATGTTGTTGCCCACGGAGAGCATCTGCGTCACGGTCAGTCCGTCGGCCTGCGATGCGCCGCCGCCCAGCAGACCGTTGCCGATCAGGGAGACACGGGTCAGCGTGGTCGCCGGCGCCCACGAGTAGAAGCCTGTGGTCGAGTTGTCGCGGATCGTCACATCGGTGAGCGACACGTGCGGTGCAGCGGCGATGACCGTGCCCATCTGCGGGACGCTGGTGGCGTATCGGCGCACTCCGATCCCGCGCACCTCGGTCCCTGCGGAGCGGATGGAGAGCGCCTGCGTGAGCACGCTCGCCTCGACCGACTTGCCCGACGGGTTCGTTCCGATCACCAGACGCTTGGCGGAATCGTCGACGAAGAAAGTGCCTTCTGCGACCTGGGCGACGGATGCGACCTCGCGCAGCTGGACTCCTGCCACCCAGACCTGATCCGGGTGCGCGGCCATCGGGTGCGCCGGATCGACGAATCTCCACTCCGCCGCCGTGTTGTCGGGCGCGCCCTTCGTGTAGGTCGGACTCGCATCGAGGGCTGTGTTCCAGCCGTCGACGAACCAGGTGCTTCCCGAGGCCTTCCAGCCGGTGACCGGCTCGGCGCCGTCGAACCACACGGACTCGTTGGGCGCCGGCTGGATGGTGACCCGCTTCTGCGCGGGCACCACGACCTCTTCGTGGTACGAGCCGCCACGCAGGACGATCGTCCCCCCGTTAGGGACGATGCGGAGCGCGGCAGCGACCGACTTGACCGGTGCGTTCCTGGTGCCGGAGGCTCCGTCGAACCCTGCGGGTGAGACGTAGACGGCCGTCGCCGGAGCTTCGTACACGAGCGTCCCTGGGGCTTTGGCCCCTGGTTCGCCGCGCAGGCCCTCAGGCGTCACGGGAGGCACCGGCTCGGGTTCAGGGGCCGGTGTGGGCTCCGGGGCCGGTGTGGGCTCAGGAGCCGGGGTCGGCTCAGACGGGGTCGGCGTGGGCTCGGGAGCCGGCGTGGGCTCGGGAGCCGGCGTGGGCTCGGG
>NZ_QOAY01000052.1:0-3419 GCF_003314775.1 Microbacterium sp. H6
CACCACACTGCTCTGGCCCCTCCACGAGGTGCCGCCGACGGTGCAGTCGGTCGAGTTCGCGACGACTCCCGCCGCTGCCGCCGCCGTGACCTGGCCGACCGAGGGTGCGGGTGCCGTCGGCATCGCGGGCATGACGACGGCGGCTTCGGTGCCCGACGCCGTGAGCATCGCGAGCATCACCAAGGTCGTCAGCAGTCTGATGGTGCTCGACCGCATGCCGCTCGCTGTCGGGGAGCAAGGACCCGAGTTCTCGTTCACCCGCGCCGACAGCGTGAAGTACTGGGACTACCGGCGCAGTGACCAATCCGCCCTCGACGTGCCCATCGGCGGAGTCCTCACGGAGTACCAGCTGTTGCAGGGGACGCTCATGGGTTCCGCGAACAACTACATCGATCGGCTCGCGACCGAGATCTGGGGCTCCGAGCGCGAGTTCGCGAGGGCTGCAGAGGTGTGGTTGCGCGAACGTGGCCTGACCGGAATCACCGTGGTGACCCCCTCCGGCTTCGACGAGCGCAACGTGGCCACGCCCGAGGCCCTGGTGGCGCTCGGCGAGCGTGCGATGCAGAACCCGGTCTTCGCCGAGATCGTCGGCACCAAGTCCGTCGACCTCCCGGGTGCGGGCACCGTCGTGAACACGAACGGCATGCTCGACGATCCCGGTGTCGTCGGCATCAAGACCGGCACCCTGGTCGGCTGGAACCTTCTCACCGCGAAGGACCTCGTGATCGGTGACACCACGGTGCACCTGTTCGCCGCGGCGCTGAATCAAGCCGGAGACGACGAGCGACTCGCTCTCACGCGTTCCCTGTTCGCCGAGGCGGAATCCGCACTGGAGGCGCAGGCGCCGGCCGTCGCGAAGGACACCGTGGTCGGCAGCGTCACGACTCCGTGGGGCGAGCAGGTCGACGTCATCACCGAATCCGACGCCGATGTGGTGCTCTGGAACAGCGCGACCGCGACCGCCGCGACCGCCTTCGACCTCGGCGAAGAACGCGAACAGGGTGACACGGTGGGCACGCTGACCACGGCAGGACCGGTCAACACCACGACGACTCCGCTGGTGCTGGCCGCGGATGTCGAGGGGCCGAGTCCCTGGTGGCGTCTGACCCACCCGCTCGAGCTGCTCGGGATCAGAGCCGACCAGCCCTGACGCACTCCCCGGCGATCGCCTACGACGACGCCCCACCCCGCGTGAGCGGCGGTGGGGCGTCGTGCGTTGATGCCGTAGGTCAGGAGCGGTGATCGGAGCCGTCAGCGCCGTCTTCCAGCAGGGCCTGCGCCGCGGCCGTCTCGACTGCCGGCACCTGTGCGTCGACGGACGCGCCGGCCACAGCGGCTGCAGCCTCCGCGCCCGCAGCATCGGTGTCGCCCGCTTCGCCGGTGACGACGACCGGCGTCGTTCCCGTGAGAGCGTCTTCGGCGTCGATGTCGGTCGCGGCCTGCTCGAACTGCGACTGGTACAGACGCCAATAGGCGCCCTGCGCGGCGATGAGCTCGTCGTGCGTACCCTTCTCCACGATGTCGCCGTGCTCCATCACCAGGATGAGGTCGGCATCGCGGATGGTCGACAGCCGGTGCGCGATCACGAACGACGTGCGCCCCTCTCGGAGCGCGGCCATCGCGTGCTGCAGCAGCAGTTCGGTGCGGGTGTCGACCGCCGACGTGGCCTCATCGAGGATGAGGATCGACGGCTGTGCGACGAACGCCCGCGCGATGGTGATGAGCTGACGCTCACCGGCCGACACGTTCGCTGCATCCTCGTCGAGCACCGTGTCATATCCCTCGGGGAGGGCGTGCACGAAGCGGTCGACGTAGGTGGCCCTGGCTGCGGCGAGGACCTCTTCATCGGTCGCGGTCGAGCGACCGTAGCGGATGTTCTCGCGGATGCTGCCGGCGAACAGCCACGGGTCCTGGAGCACCATGCCGGTGCGCGATCGCAGCTCGTCGCGGGTCACCTCGGCGATGTCCTGCCCGTCGAGCATGATCCGTCCACCGCTGAGCTCGTAGAAGCGCATGATCAGGTTGACCAGCGTCGTCTTGCCCGCACCGGTCGGACCGACGATCGCGACGGTCTGACCCGGCTCCACCCGGAACGACAGATCACGGATGAGCGGACGATCCGGCGTGTACGAGAACGCGACGTTCTCGAACTCGATGACGCCCTTGCCCTCCACGAGCTCGGGAGCATCGGCGTCGTCGGCCTCCTGCTCCTCGGCGTCGAGCAGTTCGAACACACGCTCGGCGGAGGCGGTGCCGGACTGCACGACAGCGGCCATTCCGCCCAGCTCGGACAGCGGCTGCGTGAACTGCTGCGAGTACTGGATGAACGCCTGCACGTCGCCGAGGCGGAGCTGACCGTTGGCGACCATCAGACCACCGAGCACCGCGATGCCCACGTAGCTGAGGTTCCCGACGAACATCATCGCCGGCATGATGATGCCGGAGAGGAACTGCGCCTTGAAGCTCGCCTGGAACAGCTCTTCGTTCTCGTCCTGGAACTTGTCCAGTGCGTCCTTCTCGCGACCGAAGACCTTCACCAGCGCGTGGCCAGAGAACGCCTCCTCGACACGGGCGTTGAGCCGCCCGACCTTGCGCCACTGCGTGCCGAAGGCCTTCTGCGACCGCGGTCCGATGATGCCGAAGATCACGCCCATGAGAGGCAGCGTGATGAGGGCCACGAGGGCGAGCTGCCATGAGATCGAGAACATCATCACGAGCACGCCGATCACGGTGAGCACCGAGGTGAGTGCGCCCGAGAGCGACTGCTGCATCGTCTGCGTGATGTTGTCGATGTCGTTCGTGACGCGCGAGATCAGCTCGCCGCGCTGCACCTTGTCGAAGTACGCCAGGGGCAGGCGGTTGATCTTCGCCTCGACCGATTCGCGCAGTCGCCACATGGTGCGCACCATGATCACGTTGATGACGTAGCCCTGGATCCAGGTGAGGAAGGCGGCGGCCACGTAGATGCCGAGCACGGCGGCGATGACGAGCCGCAGCGCGTCGAAGTCGATGCCCTGGCCGACCGTGAAGTCTCCCAGCGCGCCGACCTGGTTCGCGAAGTCGTCCTGTCCGCCTGCCCGCAGCGCGTCGACCACCACGTCCTGCGACGTGCCGGCGGGGAAGCCGGGGAAGCCGTCGGTGGGCTGACCGAGTTGGATGGAGATGAAGCCCTTGTAGACGAGGTTGGTCGCCTCGGCGAGCACCTTGGGCGCTGCGACCGTCAGGACCACGCCGATCGCGCCGAGGATCGACACGAAGACGAACCAGATGGCCGAGGGCTTCAGCAGCCCGATCATGCGCGCGAAGCTGGGGCCGAAGTTGTCGGCCTTGCCCGGTGCGACGCTGTCCCAGTCGCCGGAGTTCTGACGCGCCTGCTCGGCGAGCTCGGCCTCGTACTTCTCCTCGGCGGTCAGCTCGAC
>NZ_QOAY01000052.1:3480-7706 GCF_003314775.1 Microbacterium sp. H6
CGACGGACGAAGCTGCCTTGCCGCGGCCCCGCTTGGCCTTGCGCTGGTCGTCGTTCTGCGCGCTCATGCGTCCACCCCCAGCTGCGATTCGACGATCTCTCGGTAGGTGTCGCTCGTCTCGAGCAGCTCCTCATGCGTGCCGACGCCCACCATGGTGCCGCCGTCGAGCACGACGATGCGGTCGGCATCCGTGATGGTGGAGATGCGCTGGGCGACCACGATCTTCGTGACGTGCGGGAGTTCCCGCCACAGCGCTTGGCGGAGCCGCGCGTCTGTCGTCAGGTCGAGAGCGGAGAACGAGTCGTCGAAGACGAGGATCTTCGGCTGGTGCACGATCGCGCGGGCGATCGCGAGCCGCTGACGCTGACCGCCGGAGACGTTCGTGCCGCCCTGGGCGATGCGGGAATCGAGACCGTCCGGCATCTCCTCCACGAAGTCACGACCCTGTGCGATGTCGAGCGCGTGCCACAGCTCTTCGTCGGTGGCCTCCTCACGGCCGTAGCGCAGGTTCGACGCCACGGTGCCGGTGAAGAGGAACGGACGCTGCGGCACCAGGCCGATGCTGTCCCAGAGCGACTCGACGTCGGCCTCGCGCACGTCGGTGCCTCCGACGTGCACGGATCCGCCCGAGACGTCGAAGAGCCGAGGGATGAGGGAGATCAGCGTCGTCTTGCCCGAACCGGTGGAGCCGACGATCGCGACGGTCTCGCCCGGCTGGGCGGCGAAGCTGATGCCCGTGAGCACCGGCGAGTCCGCCCCGGGGTAGGTGAACTCGACATCGTCGAGCGCCACGGATCCGGGAACCGGGAACTCCGTGACGCCGTTCTCCGGACGCACGAGGGTGGACTCGGAGTCGAGCACTTCGCCGATGCGCTCGGCCGAGACTGCGGCGCGCGGGATCATCATCGCCATGAAGCTCGCCATGATGACGCCGCCCATGATCTGACCGATGTACTGCATGAAGGCGAACAGCGTGCCGACCTGCACCGTGCCGTTGTTCACCTCGATACCGCCGAACCAGATGACCGAGACGACCGTGACGTTGAGGATGAGCATGAACAGCGGGAACAGCAGCACGAAGAGCGAGCCGACCTTGCGGCCCACGACCATGATGTCGGTGTTCGCCCCGCGGAAGCGCTCCTCCTCGATGCGCTCGCGCACGAAGGCACGCACCACGCGGACGCCCGTGAGCTGCTCGCGCATGATGCGGTTGACGTTGTCGAGCTTGCCCTGGTAACTGCGGAACAGCGGCACCATGCGGCCGATGACGAGGGCAGCCAGGATGAGCAGCAGCGGCACCGAGACGGCGATCAGCCAGCTGAGTCCGACGTTGGTCTGGACCGCGAAGAAGATGCCGCCGATCGCGAGCAGCGGCGCCGTGACGAGCATGGTCGCGCCCATCATGGCCAGCATCTGCACCTGCTGCACATCGTTCGTGTTGCGGGTGATGAGCGAACCGGCACCGAACTGCGACACCTCACGCTCGGAGAAGCCGCTGACCTTGCCGAAGACGTCGGCGCGGATGTCGCGCCCGGCACCCATCGCTGCACGCGCGGCGAAGTAGGTCGCGGTGACCGAGGCGATGATCTGCCCCAGCGAGACCGCGAGCATGAACAGACCGGTGCTCCAGATGTACCCGGTGTCGCCCCGGGCGACGCCCTTGTCGATGATGTCGGCGTTCAGGCGCGGGAGGTAGAGAGTGGCTGCCACGCTCGCGAGCTGGAACACCAGCACGGCGAGCAGCAGCCATCGGTATCGGGAGAGATAACGGAGGAGGATTTTTCCCAGCACAGGCGGACTTTCTAGGAAGGATGAAACGGCGGATTTCTCGGCAGACGGATGCCGACCGACAATCGGCCACAAGACAGAGTGCCACGATCCGCGGACATTCGTATCCCCCTCATGGTGGACCTTCGCTCACAGCGAACCGCTTCCCGCCCCGATCTACGGTTTCTGCACGCGGGCGAACAAGTGCGGCTGATTGCAGCGCACTGCGGAACCGCGACCCGCCCTGACCCCGAGGGCTCAGAACAACGTGGGCTGCGGGACGTAGTCGCGCGCGGGGGCGCCGGCGTCGGGTGCGAGCTCGGCGAGCGTGGGCGGGTTCCACTTCGGATCGCGGTCCTTGTCGACGATCTGCGCTCTGATGCCCTCGACGAGGTCGGGATGCTCGTTCACGAACCACATCACGCGACGGTACTCGCCCTCCAGCGCCGCGCGGAGCCCCGGCAGGTCGCGCGCCTCGCGGACGGCGTCGAGCGTCACGGTGAGCCCGGTGGGCGCGAGGTCTTCGAGCAGGTCAGCGGTCGCCGCCGCCTCCGTCGTCCCCTGAGCCTTCAATCGTTCGACGATCTCGCTCACGGTGGGGGCGGAGAAGGCCTCATCGATCCACGCGCGCGCGTCCGGGAGCTGCGAGGCCTCCGGGGTCTCGTCGAACAGCAGCACGATCTCACTGGGACCGGTCGGGTCGGCACGGAAGGCGAGGGCCTCGCGCAATGCGTCCAGACGGTCGGATGGCACGAAGTGATCCGCGAAGCCGAGGTAGACGGCATCAGCGCCGCTCATGGTGGATCCGGTGAGACCGAAGTACTCGCCCAGGCGCCCAGGAGCGCGGCCGAGCAGCCAGGTTCCCCCGACGTCGGGAGTGAATCCGATACGGGTCTCCGGCATGGCGAGCTTGGAGCGTTCCGTGACGATGCGGATCGCGGCGTGGCCGGCCAGCCCGATGCCACCACCCATCGTGATGCCGTCGGCCAGTGCCACCACGGGCTTGGGATACTCGGCGATCATGGCGTTCAAGGCGTACTCCGCACGGAAGAACTCCGCCGTCTGGTCAGCCTGACCCGCGACGATCTGCGCGTGCAGGGCCCGCACGTCACCGCCCGCGCACATGCCGCGCTCTCCTGCCCCGTCGATCAGCACGATCTGCACATCGGTATCGTCGCGCCAGGCATCCAAGGCCACAGTGAGGCTCTCGATCATGTCGACGTCGAGAGCGTTGATCGCCTCGGGACGGTTGAGGGTGAGTCGTCCGAGCGCGCCTTCGGTGCGGACGAGGACGCGGTCTGCAGCGTGGGATTCGGTCACGATCGCCAGGCTACCCCTTCCGGATGGGCGGTATTCCGCGCGAAATGCGGGATCCGACAGGCTTTTCCGGCAGGATAGGGAGGAACTGTTCAAATGCGACGAGAGGTCACGGATGCCTGAAGGACAGGTGCTCGAGTTCACGCACGTGACGAAGCGCTTCAATGAGGTGACCGCCGTCTCGGACTTCTCCGCGCGCGTGGAGCCCGGTGCCGTGACCGCCTTCCTCGGCCCGAACGGTGCCGGCAAGACCACCACGCTGCGGATCCTCCTCGGCCAGGTGCGCGCCACCTCGGGCACGGCGACCATCGGCGGCACGGCGTACGCCGAACTGCGGCAGCCGTTGCGCACCATCGGATCCGTGCTCGAGGAGACGGTCTACCGCCCTCGACGCACCGCCGAGCGTCAGCTGACCATCGCCGCCAAGGCGAACGGCATCCCCCTGGCCCGCGTCGGCGAAGTGCTCTCCCTGGTCGGCCTCGAGGGTGAAGGCAGCTCCCGCATCGGGGGCTTCTCCCTCGGCATGCGTCAGCGGCTCAGCGTCGCCCACGCCCTGCTGGGCGATCCCGGCGCGCTCGTGTTCGACGAACCGGCCAACGGACTCGACCCCGAGGGAATCCGCTGGATGCGACTCCTGATGCGTCGCCTCGCGGACGAAGGGCGCACGGTCCTCGTGTCGTCGCACGTCCTCAGCGAAGTCGAGCAGGTCGCCGACAACGTGCTCGTGCTCTCGAAGGGCACGCTCGTGCTCTCCAGCGGGATCGAGACTCTCGCCGACCCCAAGGGCGGATCCGTCATCGTGGACGCCGCGGACCGCAGCGCGCTGACGACCGCGCTGCAGGAGGCCGGCTTCGACATCGAGGTGCTGCGTTCGGGCCTCACGGTGCGCGGCGGAGACGCCGGCACGGTGGGAGCGGTCGCCGCCGACGCGGGCATCGCCCTGAGCACCCTCGTCCAGCGAGGGCCGACACTCGAAGACGTCTTCATCGACCTGATGCGAGGTGGCCGGTTCGCCCCGAGCATCTCGGCGACGCCACCGCAGCTCGCTGCGACGGCCCCCGAAGACACCGCAGCGGAGGTCACCGCGGCGGAGGACATCGCTTCCGAAGACACCGCTTCCGAAGACACCGCAGCGGAGGTCA
>NZ_QOAY01000052.1:7732-8541 GCF_003314775.1 Microbacterium sp. H6
GGGCGGAGACCTCCGTGGCCGGGCCGGCTCCGGCCGACTCCGTGGTCGCGATCCCGGTGGCAGCCGCTGCCGCCTGGGCGGCTGAGGCCGCAGCCGCCCCTGCGGGCGAGGCCCCTGTCGACGACCTCGCCGCATCCGTGGACACGGGCGACCGCTCCGAGCACACGTCGGACGAATCGGACGCGCCTTCGTCCGACGCCTCGGCTTCGACGGACGAAGCTCCTGCCGCCGAACACGACGCGGAGCATGCGCAGGCCGAGCAGGCACCCTCCGAGGAGTCTCCGGAACGATCGTTCGATGAGATCCTGTTCGGCTCCGCCGCACCGGCCGAGGCAGCAGGCGATCAGGCAGCGGATCCGGCGAACGGAAACGAGCACCACAGCGGTGTCGAGGTCTTCGCCGATCTTCACGACGCACCCGAATCGACGGACACCGACGAGTCCGACGACCAGCTCGGCGCAGGCCCCACGGACGACGATGCTCTCGCGTCCACCTCCGACGAATCCGAATCCGAATCCGACTCCGACTCCGACTCCGACTCCTCCGACGATGTCGCTGCTGTCACTGCCGACGACGAGGATCCGCGCTCCGCGGCGGTGAGCTCCATGCTCGCGGCGGCTGCGCGCGCCTACTACGAGGACGAACCCAGGGATTACCCGCTGAGCGCCGAGAACCAGACGGCCGAGGAGCAGCACGGCGAAGGCGGCGTCTCCGACGAGGGCGCGCACTGGACCGTCGCATCCACCGGTGTCATCGACACGGTGCCGCTGGCCGCATCGACGGATTCCGAAGAGGCGGGCGACACCGCC
>NZ_QOAY01000052.1:8616-16048 GCF_003314775.1 Microbacterium sp. H6
GGCCCCCACGGAGGAGTCCCCAACCGAGGAGTCGCCCACCGAGGAGTCCCTGCCCGACGGGTTCGGCGCTGACGAACACGGCACCGAGCAGTCCGGAACCGCCGGTGCCGGCGAGCAGAGCGAGCCTGACGACGAACACCGTCACGACGAGCACGGTCACAACGAACACGGTCGCAACTGAGCGACTCGGCTGACGACGAACGCCCTCCGGCCTCTCGGCCCGGAGGGCGTTCCGCATTCAGAGGCGGGTCGACCGTGGATTCATAAGCCTGAGCCGCCTCGCGTCAGGCAGGCCGAGGACGGATGACCGGACGACGGCGTCCCTTCGAGACCGGCACAGGCGCGGTCGCCACGATCTCCTCGACGTTGGCGGGCTCATCCGACACGTCGAGTCGCAGAGCCTGCGTGAGCGCGAGCCCGTGGCTCGTGGTGAGGATCAGGCGGCGGTACTGCTCGTCGCCCTCGAGATCGATCACGACGCTCGGACGACGGCGACGGATCAGCACGAAGTCGAGGCTGCCCGCGGCCTTCCAACTGCCGGCAGCGAGGACGCCGGGGATGTGCGTGCCGGGGTTCGGCACGCCACGGAGCCAGGTCCAGGCATCTTCGGTCAGCTGCACCTTGGCGATGGTGTCGCGCGCGATCCGGAGGTTGTCACGGTGGAAGGTGGCGGCACGTTCGATCGGCGAGAGCACGACCTCCAGTTGCGTCTGGTCCAGCAGCAACGTCACCATGTCCCCCAGTCTGCCAGCGTGGCCCTGCCAGTTGTCTGGAAGTTGCTCACAGGAACGCAACGATCCCTTGTCGATCAGCACCAGTCATCCACATCCCCTTCCTCTATTCGAACATATGTACTATACTCGACTCATGCCTCCCTCCACGAACGACATCGATCAGCGCGAGTCGCTGCTCGACGCGTGGGTGGAGAAGCGCCGACGCATCGCGATCCTCGAGGCAGAAGCGTCTGCGCTGCTCGCCGATCGTCTGCGGCTGCAGGAAGAAGATGTCCACGAGCAGCCGCAGCACCGCGAGGCGATCCACCGCTCGATGATCGCCGAGTACTCGGCGGCCGGTCGCGTGTCGAAGGGCAGCATCGAGTACGCCTTCACAGACGCCCTCTTCCTCGAAGCCGAGCACCCGGTCGTCAGAGACGCGTTCCGACGCGGCGCGATCAGTGCGGCACACGTTCGGGAGATCGTGCGCGAGGGCGCCATCGTGCGGCAGGCCGTTCGCGATGGTCGGGCCGCCACCGAGGCGCTCACCCTGTACGACACTGCCGCACTCGTCGTCGCGGAGCAGGATTCTCCCGCACGCACCCGCGCGATGGTGCGCCGCGTCGCGTCGTCCCTCGCCTGCGAGACCGTGGTCGAGCGCCATCGGCGGGCCTACGGGGAGCGGTCAGTCACGCTCCGGTCGCTCGACGACGGCCTCGCGCTGCTGCAGGTCGTGCTGCCGGAGCATCTCGCCCACGCGATCCTCGACCGACTGACCCGGCTCGCACAGCACGTCATCGCCACACGAGGCGACCATCCCTCTTCGGGCGATGACACACCGGCGCTGTCCTCGGACGACCTCGACTCGGGCGCCGATCGGGTCTTTCTGCAGGACCTGCGAGCCGACGACTCCCATCGCGAAGACCCTGTGCTCAACAGCCACCCGTACGACAGCGAGCCACCCTGCGGACCGGACACCGGCGACGCACGCGTCGACGCCCACGTCATCTTCGGCGACGGAGACACCTTCACGACGGATCCGTCACTCGGTGCCCCATCCGCCCCGACCGATGAGCGAGGCATCGATGCGGTCCGCACCGACCTGCTCAGCGACCTGCTCCTGACCACGGATCCCTCTGCTGCGGCGGGCACAGCTCTGGAGGGCATCCACGCCCGCATCCAGGTCACGATCGCTGCCGAGACGCTGGCCGGAATCGACGAACGGCCTGCCGAGCTCGACGGCATCGGTGCACTGCACCCCGACATCGCCCGCGACCTCGCCGGACGCAACGGCGGCTGGTCCCGCCTCTTCCTCGACCCCGCCGGCATCGTGACGGCCACAGCCGCCTACGCCCCGACGGCGGCGATGCGGCGGCACCTCCAGGCCAGAGACCAGCACTGTCGATTTCCCGGGTGCCGCACACCCGTCCACCGGTGTCAGATCGACCACAATCACGACCATGCGAAGGGCGGAGCGACGTCGATCGACAACCTGAGCCACTTCTGCGTCGGGCACCACGCGCTGAAGCATCCCGACATCGCCGAGAAGCACCGATGGCGAGCGAGACAGACCCCCGGCGGCGACATCGAGTGGACCAGCCCGCTCGGCCGGTGCTACACCGACGCATCACCGCGCCGCGTCATGTTCGTCTGACCGCGGTCCCGAACGAGCCCTCACGGACGCGCGGTCACGAACGCGCGGTCCTGGGACGCGCCCTCACGAACGCACAGTCACCAACGCGCGGTTATGGACGAGCAGCTGCGGCCGCAGCGGCCGCGGCAGGAAGAGCGGCTTCGATCTGCTGCAGCTCGTCCTCACCGTGGGCCGCGGTCAGGAACCACGCCTCGAAGACGCTCGGGGGAAGCGCCACCCCCTGCTCACGCAGCGAGTGGAAGAACGGCGCGTAGCGGAACGACTCCTGAGCCTGAGCTTCGGCGTAGTCCCTCGGCGCCGACGCCCGGAACGAGGCGTTGAACAGGTTGCCCGCGGTGGCCACCGCGTGCGTCACGCCGGCGTCGGTGAGGGCCGCGTCGAGGGCGGTAGAGACTCGAAGAGATGCGGCGTCCACCGTCGCGTAGACCTCCGGTGTCGCGAGCCGCAGCGTCGCGAGACCCGCTGCGACCGAGAGCGGATTCCCCGAGAGAGTGCCCGCCTGGTAGACCGGCCCGAGGGGAGCGAGCAGATCCATGACATCGGCTCGACCACCGAGCGCGGCCAGGGGCATGCCTCCACCGACAACCTTGCCGAACGTGAAGATGTCCGGCAGGTAGTCCTCGCCCGCAGCTGCCTGCAGACCCCAGAACCCTGCCGGGTGCACCCGGAATCCGGTGAGCACCTCATCGAGGATCATCAACGCTCCGTGGGCGTGGGCAGTCTCCGCGATCAGACGGTTGAAACCGGGCAGCGGGGCCACGACGCCCATGTTCGCGGCCGAGGCTTCGACGATGACCGCGGCGATGCGCTGGCCGTGCTCGGCGAACACCGCAGCCAGCGCCTCGGGATCGTTGTACCCGATCACGAACGTCTGCGCCGCGATCGGTGCCGGGACACCTGCCGACCCCGGAAGCGCGAGCGTCGCGACGCCGGAACCTGCTTCGGCGAGAAGGCCATCCGAATGCCCGTGATAGTGACCGGCGAACTTCACCAACAGGTCGCGACCCGTGGCGCCCCGCGCAAGGCGGATGGCCGTCATGGTCGCCTCAGTACCCGTGGAGACCAGACGCACGCGCTCGACAGGACGGATCTCGCCGAACCGCACACGGTCGGCGATCAACGCGGCGAGCTCGACCTCGCCCTCCGTCGGAGCGCCGAATGACAGGCCACGAGCTGCGGCCTCCTGCACCGCGGCGACGATCTCCGGGTGCGCGTGCCCCAGCAGCGCAGGACCCCACGACGCGACGAGGTCGACATACTCGCGGCCGGCGGCATCCGTGACCTTCGCCCCCTTTGCCGAAGCGAGGAACCGCGGCGTCCCGCCCACCGAACCGTAAGCACGCACCGGGGAGTTGACCCCACCGGGGATGACCGCGCGGGCAGCGGAGAACAGGTCGTCGTTACGGTCGTTCATGAAAGGAGTGCTCCTCGGTCAATCAGTCGCGCAGCCAGCCGGCCGCTTCGGTGGCCCAGTAGGTGAGCACCGCATCCGCACCGGCGCGGCGGATGGAGAGAAGGGACTCGAGAACGGCTGCTCGACGATCGATCCACCCGTTCGCACCGGCGGCCTCGATCATCGCGTACTCGCCGGAGACCTGATATGCCCACACCGGAATGCTCACGGTGTCGCGCACCTCGCGGAGCACGTCGAGGAAGGCCATCGCCGGCTTCACCATGACGATGTCCGCACCCTCCGCCTCGTCCACCACTGCCTCGCGCACACCCTCGCGACGGTTTCCGGGATCGAGCTGGTACGTGCGGCGGTCGCCCTTCAGCTGAGAGTCCACTGCCTCCCGGAAAGGTCCGTAGAACGCGCTCGCGTACTTCGCCGCATAGGCCAGCAGGAGCGTGTCCGTGAAGCCCTCACTGTCGAGCGCCTTGCGGATCACGGCGACCTGGCCGTCCATCATGCCGGACAGCCCGAGCAGCTGCGACCCCGCGCGCGCCTGGGAGAGAGCCATCGCGGTGTACCGTTCGAGCGTCGCATCGTTGTCGACGGAGCCGTCGGCCGCGAGCACGCCGCAGTGTCCGTGGTCGGTGAACTCATCGAGACACAGATCGGTCTGCACGACGAGCGCGTCGCCGACCTCTGCCGCCAGCGCTTCGGTTGCGACGTTGAGGATCCCATGCGGATCATCGGCACCCGAGCCGAGGGCGTCGCGCACCTCGGGGACGCCGAACAGCATCACGCCGCCGACCCCCGCCTCCGCAGCCTCGACCGCGGCCGCACGCAGCGAATCGAGAGAATGCTGAGCGACACCGGGCATCGACCCGATCTGCACGGGCTCCGTGATGCCCTCTCGCACGAACAGCGGGAGGACGAGCTGCCCCGGCAGCAGCGAGGTCTCGCGCACCAGATCGCGCACTGCGCGAGACTGCCGCAGTCGTCTCAGTCGCACGTCGGGGAAGCTCACGGCGCGAACTCGTCGGCCGCGTGCGGAAGGGTGAAGTGCGAGACGGCCTCGATCAGGGCGTCGATCGTCTGACGGTCGGCAACCACCGACACGGGAAGCCCGGCGCGCTGCGCGTCTTTCGCGGTGCGGGGGCCGATAGCCGCGAGCAGGGTGTCGTCGGGGATCTCCGGGAACTGCTCGCGCACCTGCTCGGCGACCGAACCGCTCGTGATGAGGATCGCGTTGATCCGACCGTTCTCCACATCGCGGCGGATCCGCTCCGTGACCGGGACGCCGACCGTGCGATACGCCACGACACCGTGCACATCATGGCCCGCTTCGGAGAGCAGCCGGCTGAGCACGGGCTTCGCGATCTCGCTGCGCAGCGCGAGGATGCGGCGCGGCTCCTTCTCGAGGGCGATGAGCTGCTGTGCCATCCCCTCTGCGGAGTTGTCCTGCTCCGGGACCAGCGTGACCTCGTAGCCGACCGCCTGCAGAGCCGCCGCGGTCGTCTCGCCGACAGCGGCGATCTTGGTCGAACGCGGCACGACCGCCCTGTGGGCGAAGAGCACGTCGACGGTGGTGGCGCTCGTGACCGTCAGCCAGTCGAACTCCCCGGCGGCCAGCTGCGCCAACGCCGAGTCGAGCGTCGCCTGGTCTGTCGTCGGCGCGAAGTTGATGAGCGGGGCGACGACGGGGACCGCGCCCAGCGCGCGCAGGCTCGCGGCGACGCTGTCGCCCCACGGCCCGCCACGGGGCACGAGGATGCGCCAGCCGTCCAGCGGTCGGTCCTGCTTGATTTCGGAAGTGGTCATGAGGATTGCTCTCGGGATACGAGGCCGGCCGCCCCTTGATCGAGCAGCCGACGGGCAACAGTGAACCCGAGCTCGCGCGCTGCGTGCATCGGGTCTGCACCATCGGCAGCATCCGCTCCATTGCCACTGCCGTTCCGACGAATATACTCCCCGTTCAGGTCTTCCGTGACGTCGAGGCCGATCCGGCGACCCCCGTCAGCGGCGTACACGACGGTCCTGACGCGGATCGAGGAGCCGTCGACGACGGCGTGAGCGGCCATCGGTGCCTGGCACCCGGCATCCAGGCCCTGCAGGATCGCGCGCTCGACGGTGATGGCCAGACGCGTGTCGGTGTCGTCGAGACCGGCGAGGGCCGTGAGCAGCTCCTGCGGGGCGTCCGCCCGGGTCTCGACCGCGAGCGAACCCTGTCCCGGCGCGGTGGGCCATTCTGCGAGACCGAGCTCTTCGCGTCGGAGCGGCGACTTCGCGTCGAGCCTCGAGAGACCGGCTGCCGCGAGGATCACCGCGTCCAGCTCACCGGAGACGACTCTGGCGAGCCGGGAATCGACGTTCCCGCGGATGTCGACGACCTCGGCGCCGGGTGCTCGCCGGTGGACCTGGGCGATGCGTCGCGGTGAGCCGGTGCCGACGGTGCTTCCCGAGCGGAGTTCGTGCAACGCGGTGCCGTCACGGGTCAGGACCACGTCACGCGGGTCTTCGCGCTTCGGGGTCGCCGCGATCACGAGCCCTTCAGGGATGGCGGTGGGGAGATCCTTCAGCGAATGCACCAGGAAGTCGCACTCCCCCGCGAACAACGCCTCGCGAAGACGCGTCGCGAAGATGCCCTGCCCGCCGATCTCGGAGAGCGACGCGCGGTTGGTGTCGCCTTCGCTGGTGATCGGGACGAGTTCGACCCGGCGCCCCGACAGCTTCTCGAGAGCCGCGGCGACATGACCCGACTGCGCCTGCGCGAGCGCGCTTCGACGGGTACCGAGACGGATGGGAGTGCTCATGCGCTTACTGGAGGACGTCCGCGATCTCGTCGAACCGGAGCCTGCGCCCCGTGTAGAAGGGCACCTCCTCCTTCACGTACAGGCGGGCGTCGGTGTACCGCAGATCGCGCATCATGTCGACGAGGTCGGTGAGCTCATCGGCCTCGAGCGGAAGCAGCCACTCGTAGTCGCCGAGCGCGAACGAGGCGACGGTGTTGGCGAGCACGCCCTTGAATGCCGCGCCCTTGCGTCCGTGGTCGGCGAGCATGGTGCGACGCTCCTCCTCCGGGGCGAGGTACCACTCCGGCGTGCGCACGAACGGGTAGAGGCAGAGCCAGTCCTTGGGGCCGATGCCGCGGAGGAAGCCCGGCACATGCGAACGGTTGAACTCGGCGTCGCGGTGCACGCCCATCACGTTCCACACCGGGAGGAGGGAGCGCAGCAACTCGGTGCGACGCAGGCGGCGCAGCGCCTTCTGCAGCTCCTCCGCCGTGTCACCGTGCAGCCACACCATGAGGTCGGCGTCGGCCTTGAGCCCGGAGACGTCGTAGAAGCCGCGGACGGTCACGCCCGAATCCTCGATGTAGGAGACGATCGTCTCGAGCTCGGTCGAGTCGTTCTCCGTCACGGGGACGTCGGGGTTTCGTCGCCAGACGGCCCAGAGGGTGAAGCCGGACGGGTTCTCATCGCGCTCTTCGGACATCATGCTCCCCAGTCTGCCTCGTTTACGCAGGAGCCGCTAATCACCCGGACGGGTGCCTCACGACATCCTGGAATGCTGCGCACCAGTGCGAGATGCGTGTCAGTGCGAGATGCGTGTCAGCGCGAGATGAAGCGTGCGATCGCCCAGACCGCGCCGCCGACCGCCGCCGCGATGCCGACGGTG
>NZ_QOAY01000144.1:0-2013 GCF_003314775.1 Microbacterium sp. H6
TGCACCGCGATGCTCCCCGGCGAATGGCCGGGCATCCCGAGCACGACCGGCGCGCCCGGAAGGTCGATCACATCGCCGTCTGTCACCTCGGTCACGACCGACACGTGTGGCGTGCGCAGCGCGTTCTTGCGGAGCCCGTACGTGAGGAACCCGAGCGTCGGTCCGATCTTGGCCGGCCCCATGGGGGTCTTGGGCTTCTCGCCGGTGCGCACCCGATGGCTGTCGGCCTCGTGGATGAACACCGGTGCCCCGACCTCCTTCCGCAGCCGTTCGGCGAAGCCGATGTGGTCGCCGTCGCCGTGCGTCAACACGAGACCGCGGATATCGGACAGAGGGCGCCCGATCGTCGAGAGCTCGCGCTGCAGATCGTGCCAGTGCCCGGGGAGACCGGCGTCGATCAGCGTGATCCCCTCCGGCAGGTCGATGAGGTAGGAGGCGACGATGTCGTTGCCCAGTCGGTGCAGGTGCGGTGCGAGCTTCATGGCTGATCCTCTCGGGATGATTGCGATGGCTACGATACGTAGCTATCATGGCTAATGTCAATAGCCATGGCTGTCAGCAGCCGTCACAGGAGGATCGATGCCGACACCCGAACGCACATCCACCGAGGAGATCGTCGCCGCCGGGCGGGAGATCCTCGAGGTCGCCGGTCCCTCCGGGCTCACGATGCAGGCCGTCGCAGAACGGGTGGGGGTCCGCGCCCCCTCGCTGTACAAGCGCGTGCGAGACCGTGACGCACTGCATTCCGCCGTCGCCGCAGCCTCGATCGACGCGCTCACCGCACGTCTCGAAGCCGCGGGCGACGACATCGGTGCGCTCGCGCACGCCTATCGCGACTTCGCGCACCGGCATCCGGAGGGCTTCCGCCTCATGTTCACGATCGCGGCCCCGCACGATGCCCTCGAACGGTCAGCCGCGCCCCTGATCCGCACCGCCTCCGCCCTGGTCGGGCAGGAAGACGCCCTCGACGCCGCGCGCTTCTTCACGGCGTGGGCCACGGGTTTCCTGCAGATGGAGCTGTCCGGGGCGTTCCGCCTCGGCGGCGACGTCGATCGTGCCTTCGAGTACGGCCTGCACCGTCTGCTGGCCGGAATCACCGCCTGACCTGCCCACGCTGCAGGTCGAGTCCGCCTCGCCTACCTCATGGTGTCGAGGATGCCGACGAGGTCTTCGAACGTGGTGAGCGGATTCAGGATCGCGAAGCGCGTGTTCGGACGACCGGCGTGGGAGCTGGGCACCACGAAGGCCCGCTGCGAGTCGAGCAGGGCGGCCGACCAGCGGTCGTAGTCGGCGCGCTCCCATCCCTCGCGCTCGAACACCACGATCGACAGCTGCGGGTCGCGCACCAGCTTCAGTTCGGAGCGTCGGGCGATCTCGTCGGCGATCCGCCGGGTCAGAGCGAGACCGGCGCTCACGGCCTCGCGGTATGCCGTCACGCCGTACGTCGCGACCGAGAACCACATCGGCAGACCGCGCGGTCGACGAGTGAGCTGGATCGAATAGTCCGAGGGACTGAACTCGTCGACGTCGGTCAGGATGTCGAGGTACTCGGCGTGCTGCGTGTGCGCCCGACGTCCGCTGTCGGGGTCGCGGTAGATCAGGGCACAGCAGTCGAACGGAGCGAACAGCCACTTGTGCGGGTCGACGATGACCGAGTCGGCGCGCTCCACACCCGCGAACAGGTGCCGAGCCTCCGGGGCCAGCATGGCCGTGAGGCCGTAGGCGCCGTCGATGTGCAGCCAGAAGTCGAACTCGTCCTTGAGTGCAGCGATGCCGGCGATGTCGTCGACGATGCCGAAGTTCGTCGATCCCCCGGTCGCGACCACCGCGCAGATCTCGTCCCCGTGCTCGGCCAGCGCCTCGCGGACGCCCTCGGCACGCAGCACGCCGTCCTCTCCCGCCGGCACCAGCAGCACGTCGGCATCCATCACGCGCGCGGCCGACTTGTTCGAGGAGTGCGCCTCGACGCTGCAGAGGATCTTCCACCGGCTCGGCAGTTCCCTCCCCGCCGCG
>NZ_QOAY01000144.1:2090-4367 GCF_003314775.1 Microbacterium sp. H6
TCCCGATCGTGCCGCCCTGCACGAAGACGCCACCGGCCGTGTCGGGGAGCCCGAACTCGCCGGCCAACCACGACAGCACCTCGTTCTCGGCGTGCACGGCCCCGGCCCCTTCGAGCCAGCTGCCGCCGTAGAGCCCGGAGGCCGACACGACGAGGTCGAAGGCGATGGCGGCCATGGTCGGCGCCGTCGGGATGAACGACAGGTACAGCGGATGACTCGTCGTCAGGCAGGCCGGGGCGAGCACATGCTCGAACACGCTGAGCGCCCGCGCCGCCCCCAACCCCGCGTCCGTGATGGTCGGCCCGACGAGGCGGTTCAGCTCGGCCTCGGACTGCGGCTTGTCGAGCGGCACATCGGCGGCGAGCATGCGACGACGCGAGTAGTCGAGCACGGCATCGACGATCGCGGTCGATTCGGGCGAGGCCGCGTGCATGCGCACAGCATCCATGGGCGTTCCTTTACTTGTCATCAGGTCAGGAGTCATCAGGTCAGGAGTCAGCAGGTCGGGAGTCAGAGGATCGAGCACCGACGAGGGCATCGGGGGCGGCACTGTCCAGCACGGCGGACAGTGCGCGCCTGGCGAGGTCGGCACGGTCGCGTGGGGCCCACTTCACCAGCGAGTGCGCGTTCATGCCGTCGACCATCGCGAGCAGCAGCCATGCGGCCGTGTCGGCGCGACCCGCTTCGATCGCCCCGTCGGCGGCTGCGCGGGCGAAGATCCCCTCGAGCGCGCTCTGCCATCCGTCCATCTCCTGCCGCACACGGGCGGCGAGCGCCTCGTTGCGGGCACCGAGCGCCCACGCCTGCACCCAGATGAGGGTGACGTCGTCGCGGTCGGCGTCGAGAAGGGTCTCGATCAGGCGCAGCAGACCACCGCGCAACTCAGCGGCGTCCAGCTCAGCGGCGTCGTGGAACGGGCGGTCGTCGAAGGCGGAGATCACCTCTTCGCGCTCGGCCGCCACGATCGATCCGAAGACGTCGGCGACGAAGGCGTCCATCCCCGGTCGGTAGTGCGCGACGAGGGCGGGGGTGACACCCACTCTGGCGGCGATCGCACGGACGGTCAGGCTCTCCAGACCGCTTTCGCGGGCAAGGCCGAGCGCCCCCTCGAGGATCGAGTGATCGCGCTCCTGCGGCGACATCCGCCGAGCGGTCGCACCTGTTGACGTCGTCTTCATCAGGGGTTACCGTAACACCTGTTGATCGCATGTTCAATAGTCGGACCGGCCGCACGAGGAGACCACGATGAGCTGGCGCATGCCCACCGAGACCGCACGTCACGAGCGCACGTGGATGGCGTTCCCCGCGGAGGGAGAGACTCTCGGCGACACCGCAGCGGCGCGCGAAGAGGGCTATGCCACCTGGACCGCTGTCGCTCATGCCGTCGCCGAGTTCGAGCCCGTCTCGATGCTGGTCGACCCGAGCGAGCTCGCCAGGGCGCGGCGCATGCTCAGCAGCGGCATCGACATCGTGGAAGCACCCGTCGACGAGTTCTGGATGCGCGACTCAGGGCCCACGTTCGTGGTCGACGACGAGCGTCCTGGTGTCCTCGGAGCGGTCGACTGGATCTTCAACGGGTGGGGCGCCCCGGAATGGGCGGAGTGGCGGAAGGCCGCACAGCACGCACGCATCGTGGCCGGCGCCGTCGGGGCCGAGCTGGTGAGCTCCGCCCTGGTGAACGAGGGGGGCGGCATCCACGTCGACGGAGAGGGCACTGTGCTCCTCACCGAGACCGTGCAGCTCGACCCCCGCCGCAATCCTTACGCCGACAAGCAGCGGGTGGAGGCCGAGATGTCCCGCACGCTCGGCGCCACGAAAGCGATCTGGCTCCCCCGGGGGCTCACGCGCGACTACGACGACTTCGGCACCAACGGCCATGTCGACATCGTCGCCACCATCGCCTGCCCCGGGCGACTGCTGCTGCACGACCAGCAGAACCCCGACCACCCCGACCACGCCGTCACCCGCGAGCTGCGTGCCCTGCTCTCGGAGCAGACGGATGCCGCCGGGCGCCGCTTCGAGGTGATCGGGCTGCCCGCTCCGTCGATGCTGAGCGACGACGAGGGTCCCGTCGACTGGAGCTACGTCAACCACCTCGTCACGAACGACGGCGTGGTGGCGTGCGGCTTCGGCGATGACAAGGCCGATGCCGCAGCACGTGAGATCCTCGCCGACGCCTACCCCGGACGCCGGGTGGTCACGGTGGATGCACGTCCGCTGTTCGACCGCGGCGGTGGCATCCACTGCATCACCCAGCAGCAGCCGGCGCTCGACGGA
>NZ_QOAY01000144.1:4392-8402 GCF_003314775.1 Microbacterium sp. H6
CTGATGGTCGACGTGGTCGAGGCGTCCATCGCCGACCTGCGCCGCGCCCTCGAGACAGGGGAGACGACGGCCGTCGCGCTGGTCGACGCGTATCTCGCACGCATCGCCGCGTACGACGCCCCCGCCACCGAGACCGCCCTGAACGCGGTCGTCGTCACGAACGCGGATGCACGGGACGAGGCCGCGGCCTCTGACGCACGCCGCGCCAGGGGCGAGGCTCGCGGTCCCCTCGACGGCATCCCGTACACCGCGAAGGACAGCTACCTCGTACGCGGGCTCACGGCCGCCGCAGGGAGCCCGGCATTCGCACAGCTCGTCGCTCAGCGCGACGCCTTCACGATCGAACGACTGCGCGCGGGGGGAGCGATCTGCCTCGGGCTGACGAACATGCCCCCGATGGCGAACGGCGGCATGCAGCGCGGTGTCTACGGCCGAGCCGAGAGCCCCTACAACGCCGCCTTCCTCACGGCCCCCTTCGCCTCGGGGTCGTCGAACGGATCAGGCACGGCGACGGCGGCGAGCTTCGCGGCCTTCGGACTCGGCGAGGAGACCTGGTCGAGCGGACGCGGGCCGGCCACCAACAATGCGCTGTGCGCCTACACACCCTCCCGCGGGGTGATCTCGACCCGCGGCAATTGGCCTCTCGTGCCGACCATGGACGTCGTGGTGCCGCACACCCGCACCATGGCGGACCTCCTCGAGGTGCTCGACGTGATCGTGGCCGACGATGCGGAGGTCCGTGGCGACTTCTGGCGCGCGCAGCCGTGGGTGCAGCTGCCCGCCGCATCCTCCCTCCGGCCGGAGTCGTATCCGGCGCTCGCGACGGAATCCGCCCTCCCCCTCGTCGGCGCCCGCATCGGCATCCCCCGGATGTACATCAACGCCGACCCGGATGCCGGCAGTGCCGAGAATCCCGGAGTCGGCGGCCCGACGGGCCGGCGCATCGAGACACGGGCGAGCATCATCGAACGCTGGGAGGCGGCGCGCCACGATCTCACCGCCGCGGGAGCGACCGTGGTCGAGGTGGACTTCCCCGTCGTCTCGAATTACGAGGGCGACCGACCGGGCGCACACATTATCGCCACCCGCGGCCTCGTGTCACCCGAATACCTGCACCGCGAGATCGTCGACCTCTCGGCATGGGCGTGGGAGGACTTCCTCCGGGCGAACGGCGATCCGGCCCTGCACTCGCTCACCGAGATCGACGGGGCGACGATCTTCCCGCATCCGGACGGCGCACTCCCCGACCGCTACACGGGCTTCGACGACGACATCGCCGAGTACCCCGGTTGGGTGCGCGACAACCCCGGCGTCGGGATCGCGGACATGCCCGAGCTCGAAAGCGGTCTGCGCGGCCTGGAGGAGACGCGTCGCCGCGACCTCGAAGTCTGGATGGACGTGCTGCGGCTCGATGCCGTCGTGTTCCCCGCGGTCGCGGATGTGGGCCCGGCTGACATGGACGTGAACCCGGAATCGGCCGACCTCGGGTGGCGCAACGGCGTGTGGATCGCGAACGGCAACCTCGCGATACGGCACCTCGGCATCCCGACGGTCACGGTGCCGATGGGGCTGATGGGCGATATCGGCATGCCGATCGGGCTGACGTTCGCGGGACGGGCCTACGACGACACGAGGCTGCTGCGCTTCGCCGCGGCATTCGAGGCTCTCGGCCGACCGGGCACACGGCGCACGCCGCCGCCCCGCACTCCCGCGCTCTGAATCCCGGAGGCATGACATAACACTCCTGTGACGCTCGCCACGAAAGTGATATGTTCGGCAGATGCACACCGAGAACGAACGCGCCCTCGAATCCGGCATCGTCACCGATCTGTCTGGGCGCATGACGTACGGCTCGTACCTGGCACTCGACCAGCTGCTCACCGCGCAGCACCCGGTGAGCGAACCCGAACACCACGACGAGATGCTGTTCATCATCCAGCACCAGACCACGGAGCTGTGGCTCAAGCAGCTGCTGCACGAGCTGTCGTCCGCGCGTCAGCTGCTGGCCAGGGACGACCTGCGCGAAGCCCTGAAGCGCATCGCCCGCGTGAAACGCATCCAGGACGTGATGACGCAGCAGTGGTCGGTGCTCGCGACGCTGACGCCCACCGAGTACGCGCAGTTCCGTGGGGCGCTCGGCAACTCTTCCGGATTCCAGTCCGTGCAGTACCGCGCCGTGGAGTTCGCCCTCGGCAACAAGAACGCGAAGATGTTGAGTGTGTTCGCCGACCACCCGGCCAACCTCGCGCTGCTCACCGCCGAGTGGGAGAAGCCGACGCTGTACGACGAGTTCCTGCGCTTCGCCGCCCGCCGCGGACTGCCGGTCCCGACGGAGATCCTCGAGCGTGACGTGCGGGAGCCCTATCGGGAGACACCGGCACTGGTGCCGGCGATCCGCGAGATCTACCAGGACCCGAGCCGTTACTGGGATCTGTACGAGGCCTGCGAAGACCTGGTCGACCTCGAGGACAACTTCCAGTTCTGGCGGTTCCGACACCTCAAGACCGTCGCTCGCACGATCGGCATGAAGGTCGGCACCGGCGGCTCCAGCGGCGTCGGCTTCCTGCAGCGCGCCCTGGATCTGACGTTCTTCCCCGAGCTCTACACCGTGCGCACGGAGATCGGCAGCTGATGCACGCTGCGACGTTCTTCGACGGGAGCGCGTGGCGCGAGGGCGTCGTCGAGCTCGTCGACGGGCGTGTGCGCCTGCGTGATGAGCGCCCCGCCCCCGGACTCCCCCGCATCGGAGGTGTCATCACGGGCGGATTCACCGACCACCACGTGCACCTGCAGCTGGTGGACCACACTCTGCTGGCAGGGTCTCGCCTCGGCCGCGTGGTCGACCTCGGCGGAAACCCCGAGGTGCTGCGTCAGCTCACGCCCACCGCCCGGCGCCACGTCGAGATCGACTTCGCCGGGGCGTTCCTGACCGCTCCTGGTGGCTATCCCTCCGACCGGGACTGGGCGCCGGAGGGATCGGTCCGCGAGATCACGGACGCGGACTCTGCCGCAGCCACGGTCTCCGGGATGGCGGATGCGGGTGCCACCTGCATCAAGGTCACCAGCAACAGCGGCGCAGGGCCGGTCTTCACCGACGAGCTGTTCCGCGCGATCGTCCGGGTCGCGGCCGACCACGACCTCCCCGTCGTCGCGCACGCCGAAGGTGCGGGTGAAGCGCAGCGGGTGGTCGCTCTCGGCGCAGCCGGGCTCGCCCACGCCCCGTTCACGGAGCGCCTCGACGATGACGAGATCGTGCGTCAGGCGGCCTCCGCCTCGTGGATCTCGACGCTTGCGATCCACGACGACCCCGAGCGTGCGACCGCGATCGACAACGTGCGCCGGTTCCACGCCGCGGGCGGCACCGTGCTCTACGGCACCGACCTGGGCAACGGACCGATGCCTGTCGACCTGAACCCGCACGAGGTCGGTGCCCTTCGCGAGGCCGGAGTCGACGACGCGGCCCTCCTGCGAGCGCTCGCCCCCGTGGATCCGCTCGACTCCGGATCGGTGCTCCTGCTCTTCCCCGTCAGCAGCTCCTCGTCGTTCGACCCCCTCGACGCCCGCCCCCTCACCCCCGCCGACCTGAAGGTGTGACATGACCGCGACTCCCGACGCCTCCCTGCTCGATCACGCTCGCGCCCTCGATGGGAACGACCCGCTGCGCGCTCACCTCGACGCCTTCTCAGAGGCACCGGGCGTCGACGCGTATCTCGACGGCAACTCGCTCGGGCGCCCGCTGCGCGACATGCCGGAGAAGCTCGCGACCTTCGTGCGCGACGACTGGGGCACGCGGTTGATCCGGTCCTGGGACGAGCAGTGGATGGCGCTGCCGATGGAGCTGGGGGACCGCATCGGACACGTCGCGCTGGGCGCCGCGGCCGGCCAGACCGTGGTGGCCGACTCGACGAGCGTGCTGATCTACAAGCTCATGCGTGCCGCCGCTGCCGCCGACCCCGCGCGCACCGAGCTCGTGATCGAGGCGGGCAACTTCCCCACCGACCGCTTCCTCG
>NZ_QOAY01000144.1:8432-13610 GCF_003314775.1 Microbacterium sp. H6
AGGCGTCGCGGCGGAGACCGGGATGACGCTGCGCTGGATCGAGCCCGACCCCGTGCACGGGGTGTCGGTCACCGATGTCGAGGCCGTCCTCTCCGAGCGCACCGCCCTGGTGTCGCTGAGCCACGTCGACTACCGCTCCGGGGCTCTGGCCGACATGCCGGGCATCACCGCGGCTGCGCACGGCGTCGGCGCCCTGATGATGTGGGACCTGTGCCACTCGGCCGGCGTGATCCCGATGCAGCTCGACGAGTGGGGTGTCGACATGGCCGTGGGCTGCACCTACAAGTACCTGAACGGCGGGCCGGGCTCGCCCGCCTTCGCCTACCTGCGCCGCGGTCTCCAGGGCGTGCTGCGTCAGCCGATCCAGGGATGGTGGAGTGCGGCGGACATCTTCGCGATGGGACCGGAGTACGTGCCTTCCGGCGACATCCGCCAGCTGCTCAGCGGCACCCCTCCCGTCATCTCGATGCTGGCCATGCAGGGAATGCTCGACCTCATCGAGCAGTCCACGATCGCGGGCGTCCGGGCCAAGTCGCAGTCGTTGACGGATCTCGCGGTCCGCGCCTACGACGAGGTGCTCGCTCCCCTCGGCGTCCGCCTGCTCAGCCCTCGCGACGCCGAGCAGCGGGGTGGCCACGTGACGATCGGTCACCCGGACTTCCGCGAGGTCACGCGGCGGCTGTGGTCCGACGGCATCATCCCCGACTTCCGGTTCCCGGACGGCATCCGCCTGGGTCTCTCCCCCCTGAGCACCTCGCACGTCGAGACCGTCACCGGTGTGCTCGCCGTACGCGATGCGCTGGAGTCCGGTGACCTCTGACATCGCTCCCACCCCCGTGCTCGACGACATCGACGCACGCCCCGGCAGCATCGCCTCGTTGCTGCGGACCTTCATCGGCGTCTTCCTCCGTCCGCTCGGTGGGTGGATCTCCGCTGCCGACCTGGTCGCGTTCGCCGGTGACCTCGGCATCGACGCTGCCGCGGCGCGCACGGGTATCGCACGCCTGAAGCAGAAGGGGCTGCTGCTCGGCGCACGGGAGGGGCAGATCGGCTACCGGCTCAACCCGGCGGCGATCCCGATGCTGGAGCGCGGCGACAGGCGCATCTTCGAGATGCAGGAGATGACCGACGCCGACCCCTGGTGCCTGGTGTCGTTCTCGATCCCGGAGAGCGCCAGGAGCGTGCGCCACCAGTTGCGGCGAAGACTGCAGTGGATCGGAGCGGGCATCGTGTCCCCCGCCCTGTGGATCTGCCCCGGCCACCTTCAGGCCGAGGTGGAGCAGATCCTCGACGACCTCGACGCGCGTCGGTGGGCGACGCTGTTCCCCGCATCGGCTCCGCTGCCCGCCGGCACCCTGGTCGACGCGGCAGCGCAGTGGTGGGATCTGGAGGCGCTGCGCGAGGAGCACCTCGCCTTCCAGAACTCCCTCACGACGCTGCCCCGCGAGCCGTTCGCCGCGTACGTGCAGCTGATCGACCGCTGGCGGGTGCTGCCATACACCGACCCGGGGCTTCCCCCGTCGATGCTGCCGCCCGGCTGGCCCGGCCGTCGCAGCTTCGACGAGTTCGCGCGTCGGTCGGCGGAGCTGGCGGCACCCGCCTGGGCGCACGTGCGATCGAGGGTGTCCTAGCCCGTTCAGCCCGCCACTGCGGCGAGGAAGCCTGCCACGTGCTCCTGCAGCCGGAGGATGCGCAGGTCGCGGGCGAACTCCCGGTCGAACCCCTGATAGGCCAGCGGCGGCAGGATCCGCACGTTGCGGTTGCAGCCGAACTCGGCACAGGTGAGCACGCCGACGGTGTCGCCCTTGCGCCCGGCGGGTCCCGCCTTCCGGGCCACGTACAGCTGCACATCATTGCGGAGCGTCACATCTTCGCACCAGGAGCACTGTGCCCTGGCGATCACACGCTGCTCAGCGCGCTGCAGGAAGACGCCGACGGGTGCGTCGTCGATCCAGGTGACGACGTAGGCACGGCGGGGCATCTTCGGGTCGGCCCAGCCGAGGAAGTCGAGACGGTCGAAGTCGATCTCGGCGAAACCGGGCGGCAGGGTCAGGTCGGACACCTCTTTGCGGGAGGCGTTGAGGAAGGAGGCGCGGATTGCGCGCTCGTCGATGGGACGCATGAGGGTGAGTGCTTTCAGAGAGGTCGCCGCGAAGGCGAATCGACAGGAGGAAGGCCCGGCAGTGACCACCGGGTACGACACGGCACCGGGGACGGGGATTCCGCCTCCGGTGGGTCCTCAGCCTCTGTCTGCGGCGCGGAAGGCGCCTGCAGCTCCGCTCTGCGCCGCGAGGGCGCTCATCGACGACAGCACCCGGCGAGCTTACACCCGTTTGTTTCCGTCCGTGTCGGCTCCTCTGGGCGTCGCAGGACGACCGACCTAGTCTTTCCGGAACGACGAACGAGAAGGAGTCCCCCGTGTCCACGCCGCTGAACCGCCTTTCGCCCCTCCCGGTGCGCGAGCGTGCAGCGTGCATGTGCAGTCACGGCGGCCGGTGCTCGTCCTTCGCCCCCGGCCGCGCCCTGCACCTCATCCAGGCGCGGATCGCCTCGGCGACGCCGTCCGAATGGATCGATGCGCTCGTCGAGCAGGCCGACGCCGTCTCCGGCGACCTCGTCGTGCGCACGCTCGACGGCGAAACGCACACGCTGTGGAACGGGGCAGGTGCGGCACTCGAAGCTGCCGCGGGAACCCCGGTCGCGTTGCACCAGCGCTATGGAGTGCTGGCCGTCGGCGGCACGCAGTTCAACGTCGCGACCGTCTGATCACTCGCACCCACCTGCGACGGCGTCACCGCCGGACCGGCTCGTCTCAGGCGCTCGCCATCAGCATGTCCTTCATGGCGGAGCAGGCGTCCATGCACGCCTCGCACGCCTGAGCACACATCCGGCACACCTCGCTGTCGTCCGCGTGCCGAGCGCAGGCATCCATGCACGCCTTGCACATCGCGATGCAGGCGTTCAGCATCGCCATCATCGAGGCAGGGGTCATCCCCTGCATCCGCATCATCGACCGCATCATGGTGTTGCACATGTCGGCGCAGTTCATGCAGGCCGGTGCGCAGTCCATCAGCTGCGTCGAGCACACCGTGCAGGCCTGCTCGCAGGCGGCGCACGCATCCATGCACGCCTGCATGACCGCCATGTCCATCATCTGCATGTCGGGCATCGACTCCATGTTCTTCGACATGGCGCCCATCATCATCGAGTCCATCGCACACCGCTTCCTGGTCGAGTCCGCGGGCAGGACCACCCGCCTGGCGCCAGGCTAGTCCTTCGACGCCCGTGCGTCGATGGCGTCGGAACATTGTCATGTGCGCGGCGGATTGTCAATCCCGTGGCCGCTTCCCTCGGGACATGAGAGCCTCGGAGTCAATCGATCCGACGAGGAGAGGAGCACCGCATGAGTGCTGCAGACGACATCAAGAACGCCGCCGAGAAGGCCGCCGGAAAGGTCAAGGAAGGCGTCGGAAAGCTCACCGACAACGAGAAGCTCGAAGCGGAGGGCAAGGCCGACCAGGTCAAGGCTTCCGCGAAGCAGGCCGGGGAGAACGTGAAGGACGCCGCCCAGAAGACGGGCGAGAACGTCCGGGACGCGTTCGAGAAGTAACAGGCCCCGGACACCGAAGAGGTGAGGTCCGCCGATGGGCGGGCCTCACCTCGATGGGGTCAGACCTACTGCGTTGTCAGACCTTGCGGCTGCCGCTGATCGCTCGGATCAACCAGGCGATCACCGCGATCGCGAGGAGGACGAGTCCGACCCACAGGAGGAACTGGAGCGACTGCACCAGTCCTCCGGTGATCGCGAGGATCACGGCGACGACGATGACGATGATCAGGAGGATGTTCATCGGTCTTTCCCTTCTTTCGGCAGGCGCGGACGCCAGACTGTGGTGCCTTCACGCTATCCGCGGAGGGACTTCTGTCAGAGGGGGTTGACTTCGGCCCCCCGAGTGCGCGAAGGAGAAGATTTCATGCCAGGACGACGCAACAACTCGCTGAAGGATCCGGAGCTGTATGAGGAGCTCAGGGACGACGGCGCTTCGAAGGAGAAGGCGGCGCGCATCTCGAACGCCGCGGCGAAGGAAGGTCGCAGCGCGGTCGGCCGACGCGGCGGGGAGCACGGCGACTACGAGGACTGGACGGTCAAGGAGCTGCGCGCGCGGGCGAAGGAGCTCGGTCTGACCGGTTACAGCGGCAAGCGGAAGTCCGAGCTGATCTCCGCGCTCAGGAATCACTGAGGACGGGGATGCCCCGCTTCGGCATCGAGGAGGAGTTCCTCTTCCTCGATGAGCACGCGCTGGCGCCCGTGAGTCTCGCCGCCGGCACACGCGAGCGCATCACCCGCCTCAGCACGGGAGGCGAGGTCACGCAGGAGTACCTGACCTCGCAGATCGAGTGCCTCACCGAACCGGTATCGACGGCTGAGGCCGCCACGGAGCAACTGTCGCACCTGCGCGGACTCATCGGGTGGCACGCCGGCGACCAGCACGCCATCGCCGCCGGCACCGGCACACCGTTCGCCACGACGCGCTCCTCAGCGGTGTCGCCCTCACCGCACTACGACAAGGTCGCCGCGCACCTCGGACACCTCACGCGCGACCACGAGGTCAACGGTCTCCATGTGCACGTCGAGGTCACCGACGACGAGGAGAGGGTGCGTGCGCTCGACCGCGTGCGCGGGTGGCTCCCCGTGCTGCTGGCCCTCACCGGCAACAGCCCGTTCGTGCACGGCCGCGACTCCGGCTTCGCCAGCTGGCGCAGCATCCTGATCCGTCGGCTGCCCTCGTCGTGGACGCCCCCGCACTTCCGCGACTACGACGCCTACCGCGCGGATGTGCAGCGACTCATCGACGTGGGTGCCATCGCCGATGCGGCCTCGCTGTCGTGGTCGGCGCGGTTGTCGGAGCGGTATCCGACGGTCGAGCTCAGGGTCTTCGACGCGCAGCTCTCCGCCCAGGACGCGGTGTTCGCAGCGCTCCTCTCCCGCGCGATCGTGCTCACCGACGATCTGCCGCACGCGGACATCGGCGTGGACGGCATCGACGCCTCGATGTGGACGGCCGCGCGGCACGGCATGGCCGCCCGTCTGCTCGATCCGGCGACCGGGAAGGCGGAGGACGCGTGGCTGCTTGCCGACCAGCTGCTGGCAGCGATCGCTCCCGCGCTCCGCGAGCT
>NZ_QOAY01000013.1:0-11175 GCF_003314775.1 Microbacterium sp. H6
ACCCCAGGCGGAGGCACTCCCGGTGGCGCTCCGGGTGGTGTTCCCGCCGACGGCTCGGGGAACGCGGGTTCCGGCCCCGGCACGACGAGCAACGGCGACCTCGCCGCGACAGGAGCCGACAGCGCGCCGTTCCTCCTCGCCGGGGTGCTGCTGCTGGCAGTCGGAGCGGGCCTCGGCATCGCGCGCAGGCGCCGGCGTCTCGGGTGATCGACTGAACGACGCTCGGGTGCGACGAGGGGATCGGCACGACGTTCGCGTCGTGCCGACCCCCTCGCGTTGCCGACTGTCCCGCGGCGTCAGGAGTTCACGCGGATGATCTCCTGCTGGTACGGCGCGATCACATCGCCCGAGACGCGCAGATCGAGAAGCAGGAAGGGCCGTGAGGACGGGTCCTCCTCGACCCAGTTGGCGAGACGGTCGAGATCGGAGAGCGTGCGCACCACGACGCCCTCCGCGCCGACGGCCGCACCGAACGCGGCGAAATCGACCTCAGGGATGCGCATGGGTCCTTCCGCCAGTCCCTTGAGACCGTAGAGGTTGACTTCGGCTCCGTAGGCCGCGTCGTTCCAGACCACCGCCATGCCGCGTCCTCCCGCCGCCCGGACGGCCGACTCCAGATCAGCGATGGCCATCAGCCCGCCGCCGTCGCCGGAGGTGAGTACCACGGTGGACTCGCGGCGCGCGAGAGCGGCCCCGACGACGCTCGGCCAACCGAGCCCGATCGACTGGAACGCGGTGCCGACCATCATCATGCGGTCGGGGGCGGCGACCGGCCAGTACATGTTCGCCCACCCGATGAAGTGCCCACCGTCCGACACCACGACGCGGTCTTCCGGCAGCAGCTCGGCGATGCGACGAGCGGCGGAGCGCGGGTCGAGACGCCCGTCGGGGGCGAGGTCGTCGCCGCGGTCGTAGGTGCGTGCGGCCGCCACGTCCACGCTCTCGCGCCAGGAGTGCGCCGAGCCGGCGTCTCCTATCCGCGCCACGAGCTCTTCCGCGGCGAGACGGGCGTCCGCACGGACGAAGCCTCCGACGTGGGCGTGCGTCGCCGCCGCCGCGATGTCGATCTGGAAGACCCGGGTCCCCGGCGCGAACAGGTCGCCGAAACGCATCGTGAACTGGTTCAAGCCCGCTCCGAAGACGACGGCGACGTCTGCAGATCGCACGAGCTCCATCGCTCCGTCCGCCCCGAAGCCACCGGTCACACCGAGGTCGTACCTGGTGTCGGGGAACACTCCGCGGCCCAAAGCGGAAGAGGCGGTGAGAGCGCCGGTGGCCGCGGCCAGCTCTCCCAGCGCGGTGCTCGCACCGGACAGCCACGCGCCGCGACCGGCGAGCAGGAACGGGCGCTCTGCCCCGGCCAGGGCGGTGGCGATCTCGTCGAGCATCGCATCGGCGAATTCGCCGCGAGGGGCGAGCGGGGCCGGGATCCGGGGTGAGGGAGCATCCGGCACCTCACCTGCTTCGAGCGCTGCGACGTCATAGGGGATCGCGAGGACGACGGGCACCCGGTACGTGAGGGCGTGCTCGATCGCGATGACCGTGGTGGCGGCGGCGTCGGCCCGTCCGACCGTATAGGTGCGGGCGCCGACCGCCGAGGCGAGGGCGATCTGGTCGACGTCCCACGGGCGGGGGCCGGACGTGGGCTCATCGCCGACGACCAGCACCAGAGGCACCCGCGCCTGCACGGCCTCGGCGAGGGCGGTCAGCGTGTTCGTGAAGCCGGCTCCGTACGTCGAGGTGCCTGCGGCGATGCGACCCGAGGTGCGGAAGTGGGCGTCGGCTGCGACCACAGCACCCTGCTCGTGACGGACGGCGGTGAACACCGCATCCGTCTGCGTCTCGATCGCGTCGAGGAAGTAGGCGTTGCCGTTGCCCATCACTCCGAAGACGGCATCGATGTGCTGGGCGAGGGTGAGGGCGACATGGGCGGACACGGAGGGCATGGGAAAGCCTTTCGAGACAGGGACGGAGGAACTGCGGGATCCGTATGTGTCTCGCCTCCGCGTCTTCGCGAAGTGCTTCGTGCCTCTTTTTCAGGCACCGGCCTGGCCGGACCAGCTCAGTCTATCGGCGAGCGAGCCCGCAGAGATGCGGGAGAATGCAGGAATGACTGATGCGGAGATCGAGCGCGAGACACTCACCTGGGACGGCTTCGGGGAGGCGACGCGCGATCTGGCACGAAGCATCCTGGACAGCGGCTTCATGCCGGAGGTCGTCGTCGCCATCGCCCGGGGCGGCCTGCTCCCGGCAGGGGCGATCGCCTACGGGCTGGGCGCGAAGAACTGCGGCGCCATCAACGTCGAGTTCTACACCGGCATCGGCACGGTGCTCGACGCGCCCGAGGTGCTGCCTCCCGAGCTCGACATGGCGTACCTCGATGGCCGCCGCGTGCTGCTGGTCGACGACGTCGCCGACTCCGGACGCACGCTCGCCCTGGCCGTGCAGCTGCTGAAGGACAAGGGCGCCGATGTGCGGTCGGTCACGATCTACACCAAGCCCTCCACGATCATCCAGCCCGACTTCGCATGGAAGGACACCGACCTCTGGATCAACTTCCCGTGGTCGTTCCGCGGCACCGTGCGGGAAGAGGACCTGGGACTCGCCCCGTCGGCCTGAATGCCGTCGGCCTCAACGCGGTCCGCCTGACTCGCGTGGTTCGTCAGCCGCGCAGCAGGGAGCGCAGCGTCTGGATCGTGTCGGCTTCGGCCGGCGACTTGTCGGGCCGGTAGCCCTTCACCCGGGCGAAACGCAGCGCGACACCTCCCGGATACCGCGGAGAGCGCTGCACGCCGTCGATGGCGATCTCGACCACGACATCGGGGCGCAGGAACACGGTCGACGCCGTGCGGTGGGTCTCATGCTCGGGGAACTCCTCGGTCTGCCAGCGCAGCAGCTCGTCGGTGAGGCCCTTGAAGGTCTTGCCCACCATGACGAATTCCCCGGGGTCGCCGAACTCGCCGTCGGGGTCGCGCGCACCCAGGTGCAGGTTCGACAGCCATCCCCGGCGGCGGCCCGAACCCCACTCCGCGCCGAGTACGACGAGATCGAAGGTCAGCACGGGCTTGACCTTGACCCAGGACTTGCCCCGACGGCCGGCGGCGTAGGGGGCGTCGAGACCCTTGACCACCACGCCTTCATGGCCGGCGGCGAGGGCTTCGTGCGACAGCTGCTCCGCGGCATCCGGGTCGTCGGTCACGATGCCGGGCATCCGCCAGTCGCCGGCCACGCGCTCGAGCTCGGCGAGGCGGATCGAGAGCGGCTCGTCGATCAGGTCGCGTCCGTCCACGTGCAGCACGTCGAAGAACCATGGCCGCAGCACCAGTTCGCGGGAGGCATCGGCACCGAACCTCGACATCGTCTCCTGGAAGGGCCTGGGCCCACCGTCTTCATCGAGCGACAGCGTCTCGCCGTCGAGGATGACATCGTCCACGGGGAGAGCGCGCACGATCTCGACGAGTTCCGGTACGCGGTGGGTGATGTCGGCCAGGCTCCGCGTGTAGACGCCGACGTCGTCGCCGTGACGGTGCACCTGGATGCGAGCACCGTCGAGCTTGTACTCCACCGACGCCGTGCCGGTGATCTCGAGTGCAGCCGATGGCGTCGCCGCGGTGGAGGCGAGCATGGGAAGGACAGGGCGACCGACTTCGAGGCCGACCGCGTCCAGCGCGTCTGCGTCTTCGGTGAGGGCGACACGAGCGGTCTCGCCGAGATCGCCGGAGAGCATGGCGGCGCGGCGCACGAGGGAGAGTGGCCGGTCGGACGCTCTCGCGACCGCGTCGAGAAGGACGCCGGACAATGCCCCGGTGCGAAGCTCGCCGAGCATGGCGCGGACGAGGAAGTCCCACTCGGCGGCCGTCGCTCGCGAGCCGAGCTCGCCGAGGATCCCGGTGCGGGCTGCCGCGGAGCCTGATCCGGAGGCGGCGGCGAGGGCGGTGAGCGAGGCATCGACGTCGCTCACCGTGAGGGTGGGATCTTCCGCATGCGTGATCTCGATGGCGGCGAGTCCCCGCCAACCGACGCCGAGCCGTCCCTGGCGCGGAGCGGCCAGCAGGAGCCCCATGACGGCTGGGAGCTCGTCCGCTGCGGAACGCGCCAGCAGCCGTGCGAGGGCATCGATCTTCGTGAGGCGGGACGCCGTGGCGGAGACCTCTTCTGCCGTGGAGACGACCTCGGAGAGCATCATCTCCGTATTGTCGCATCGGCCTCCGACGCTGGAGACGACGCTGCCGAGAAGCGGGAACCCGGACGTCAGCGCCCGCGGAACTCGGGCCTGCGCTTCTCCTGGAACGCCGCGAAGCCCTCGCGATAGTCGTCGGTGTCGCAGAGCGCGGCCTGTGCGGCGTTCTCGATCCCGACCGCATCCCACAGGGCGAGTCGCTCGTCGCGGATGCGGGCGAGGAGCTCCTTGCTCGCGAGGAACGCCGCCGTCGCACCGCGAGCGGCGGCGGCGGCCGCGTCGGTCGTGGCCTGCACCACCTCATCATCGGGGAACACGCGGGAGAACAGGCCGGACGCCACGGCCTCGGTGCCGCTCATCAGGCGTCCCGTGTAGATGAGGTCGAGCGTCTTGTGCGCGCCGAGCCGATCGAGGAAGAGCGCGTGTCCGCCGGAGTCCAGCGTCGCACCGAGGGCGGCGAACGGGGAGCCGATCTTCGCCGATTCCGCCACATAGACCACGTCGGTCGCGATCAGCAGGCCGAGGCCCACGCCGAGGCAGGCGCCGTGGGCGACAGCGAACGTCGGCGCGGGGAACCGCGACATGCGCTGCAGCAGAGGGGTCACCAGACCGCCGAGATAGCCGAGCACATCGTCGTCCCGTGGGTCGACGCCGGAGATGTCACGCCCCGCGCAGAACGCGCGCCCCTCGCCACGGAGCACGAGTGCTCGCACTCCCGCAGCCTCGGCCTCGACATAGGCGGCATCCAGTTCGGCGAGTGCCCTCTCGTCGAGAGCGTTCAGCTTCGATGGCGCGTCCAGCACGATCATGGCCACGTCGTCGGCGATGGTGAGGTCGATCATGGGCGCTCCTCGATCAGACGTCGTAGTCGACGACCACGCGGTCGCTGGTGGGGTGGGACTGGCAGGTGAGCACGAAGCCGCGCTCGAGCTCGTCGGGCTCCAGGGCGTAGTTCTCGGTCATCGTCACGCTGCCCTCGATCACGCGTGCGCGGCAGGTGCCGCAGACTCCGCCGGCACAGGCGAACGGAGCGTCGGGCCGTACGCGCAGTGCCGCATTGAGCACCGACTCCCTGGCGTCGACGGGGCTCTCCACGGTCGACGAGACGCCGTCGAGAGTGACCTCGATACGCACCGTCTTCTCGCCGGCACGCACCTGCACCGGCCGTGCCGCGCGCACGGGTTCATCACCCGTCGTGAACAGTTCGAAGCGGATGTGGGAGCGGTCGACACCGTGGTCGGCCAGCACCTCGCGACACAGGTCGACGAGAGCGAGAGGGCCGCACAGGAACCATTCGTCGACGGTCGACGGGGGGATGAGGGTCGCCAGGATCGTGCGGAGCTTCTCCTCGTCGATGCGCCCGGAGAGGACGGGAGCGGCCCGCTGTTCACGGGACAGCACATGGTGCAGCACGAGTCGGGTGGGGTAGCGGTCCTTGAGGTCGGCGAGATCTTCCAGGAACATCACGTCGAGCGTGGCGCGGTTCGTGTACAGCAGGGTGAATCGCGACGTGTCCGACCGGGTGAGCACAGTGTGCGCGAGGGCCATCAGCGGCGTGATGCCGGAGCCGGCCGCGATCCCCACCACGTGCCGGTCGTCGAGGTCGGGCAGAGCGGAGGTGAAGGTGCCCTGCGGGCTCATCACGTCGATCTCGAAGCCGGCGTGGAGACCGGTCTGCGCCCACGTGGAGAAGAGACCTCCCTCGTCCCGCTTCACGGCGACGCTCAAGCGCGTGTCCTGACCGTCGCCGCGGTGTTCCGGGGCGCGGCACAGCGAGTAGGAACGCCGGACTTCGACGCCGTCGAGTGTCGTGCGCAGCGCGACGTACTGACCGGGCAGGTGGTCGTACTCGTCGGCGAGGGCGGCGGGAACCGTGAAGGTCACCTCGACAGCGTCGTCGGTGAGCGGGCGCACGTCTTCGACCGTGAGGGTGTGGAACCGGGCGCGCTTGCGGGGTGCGGTCTCGCGGGGCGTCGTCGCCTGCGGGATGGGCGCTGGCGCGGAGGTGAAGAGCGACATGTCAGTGCACCTTGAAGTGGTCGAAGGGTTCGAGGCAGGCGCGGCACTCGAACAGGGCTTTGCATGACGTGGAGCCGAAGTGGGAGACCTCGCGCGTGTCGAGCGACCCGCAGCGGGGGCAGCGCACGCTCAACGCCAGGCGGATGGGGCCGGTCGACACGGCGGCGCGGCCCGAGGGCGGTGCGATGCCGTACTCGGCGAGCTTGCTCTTGCCCGCCTGTGTCATCCAGTCGGTCGTCCAGGCGGGGGAGAGGACCAGGCGCACGAACACCTCGTCGAAGCCGGCGGCGGTGAGAGCCAGGACCACATCGTCGCGGATCGTGTCCATCGCGGGGCAGCCGCTGTAGGTCGGGGTGATGTCGACATGCACCGCGGTGCCGTCGACCTCCACCGCGCGGAGCACACCGAGGTCCTCGATCGTGAGCACAGGAACCTCGGGGTCGGGCACGGAGGCAGCGATCCGCCACGCGGCCTGCGTCGGCGTGAGAGTCACCATGTCGCCCCCGGATGTCTGCGGGCGAGCACCTGCATCTCGGCGAGGATGTGGCCGAGCGGGGTCGCGTGCGCACCGGTGCGCCCGCCGGCCGACGACGACATCACGGCGGGCACCGAGAGCTCCGCTTCCGCGAACACCGTCTCGACCACGCCGTCGAAAGCAGGCCGCAGCGTCGACGGCACCACGGCCGCGTCGCCGAGCCGCGCGATCAGATCGTCGTCGCGGAACAGCTCATCGACGTACGGCCACACGTCGCCGAGTGCGCGGATGATCCTGGCGCGCGACTCCTCCGTGCCTCCGGCGAGACGCAGGATCCACTGCACGGCGTGGTCGCGGTGGTAGTCGACCTCCTTGAGCGACTTCTCCGCGATCGCGGCGAACGTCTCGTCGCTGCTGCCGCGCAGGGCCGAGTACAGCTCGAACATGTACGTGGCCACCACGAACTGGCGAGCGATGGTCTGGGCGAAGTCGCCGTTGGGCTGCTGCACGATCCATGCACAGCGGAAATCGGGTTCGTCGCGGAAGAAGGCCAGATCGTCTTCGCTGCGCCCGTCGAAGGACCCGGCGTAGTGGAGGAACGAGCGCGCATGACCGAGCAGGTCGAGGGCGATGTTGCCCAGGGCCACGTCTTCCTCGAGCTCGGGAGCGCGGGATATCCACGCGCCCAGCTGCTGCGAGAGGATCAGCGCGTCGTCGCCGAGACGAAGTGCGTACTCCGCCACGTCGGCCGATGCGGCGACCGCGCCGGTGCCTGACAGCTCCTGCGCCAGGTCGAGTTCGTCGACCGAGACGTTCCCGTGCACGTCGATGTCCTCGTGCACCGTCTCCTCGTGCACCGTCTCCTCGTGCACCGTGTCCTCGTGTGCCGTGCTCACAGGTGCGGCACTCCCTCTGAGGCGGTGTAGTACACGGCGTGGCGGTAGTTCTTGCCGGCGGGACTCTCGAAATAGGCGCCCTTGGCGTCGGGGTCGCTCGTGGTGATCGCGTCTGCGGGGGCGACCCAGATCGAGACGCCCTCTCCACGACGCGTGTACAGGTCGCGCGCATTGCGGATCGCCATCTCGGCGTCCGGCGCGTGCAGCGAGCCGACGTGCACGTGGCTCAGTCCGCGGTTCGCTCGGACGAAGACCTCCCACAGCGGCCAGGGCTCGCGCTCGTCGGCGCCGGGCGTCGCCATCACGCCACCGCCTTCGTCTTCGGCGACTGCTTGCGCGCGTACTCGGCCGCGGCCTCGCGTACCCAGGCGCCCTCTTCATGAGCCGTCCGGCGGCGTTCGAGGCGTTCGGCGTTGCAGGGCCCGTTGCCGCGCACCACCTCGAAGAACTCGTCCCAGTCGATCTCGCCGATCACGTACTGTCCGCTCTCCTCGTCGAAGTGCAGGTCGGGGTCGGGCAGCGTGACGCCGAGGACCTCGGCCTGGGGCACGAGCATGCCGACGAAGCGTTGGCGCAGCTCATCGTTGGAGAACCGCTTGATCTTCCACTTCATCGACTGCGCCGAGTTGGGGGACTGGTCATCGGGCGGCCCGAACATGGCGAGGCTCGGCCAGTACCAGCGGTTCACCGCATCCTGAGCCATCGCGCGCTGCTCCTCGGTGCCCTGCATCAGGGTGAGCAGGATCTCGAAGCCCTGACGCTGGTGGAACGACTCCTCCTTGCAGACGCGCACCATGGCGCGGCCGTAGGGGCCGTAGGATGCCCGGCACAGCGGCACCTGGTTGCAGATCGCGGCGCCGTCGACGAGCCAGCCGATCGCGCCCATGTCCGCCCAGGTCGGGGTGGGGTAGTTGAAGATCGACGAGTACTTGGCCTTGCCGCTGATGAGCTGGTCCATCATCTCGTCGCGCGTGGTGCCGAGGGTCTGGGCGGCGGAGTACAGGTAGAGGCCGTGACCGGCCTCGTCCTGCACCTTGGCCATCAGGATCGCCTTGCGCTTGAGGCTCGGCGCGCGCGTGATCCAGTTGCCCTCCGGCTGCATGCCGATGATCTCGGAGTGCGCGTGCTGCGAGATCTGCCGCACCAGTGTCTTGCGATACGCGTCGGGCATCCAGTCGCGGGGTTCGATGCGCTGCTCGTTGGCGATGAGCTCGTCGAACAGGCGCTCCTCATCGGAGATCTCGCCCACCAGGGACAGGTCTGCAGGACTGGTCATCATCGACTCCTCGGCATCGGGCCATCTTTACTGACCGATCGTTTGGTAATTCTGACACAGTGGACTGCCGGATTCAAGACGGCGGGGTCAGCGCGAGCGGGAGATCAGATCGAGGAGGGCGCGGCCGTACGCCTCTGAGGGGTCGGGGTGCTCGAAAGCGAGCAGCTCGCCCCCGACCTCGATCTCGACGCGGAAGGAGTCCTCGAGGCGCACCAGCGAACGGAACGTGCCGCGGAGCAGATCGCGAAGCTGGTCCTCCCGCGGCAGCCATACGGCGTCCGCGAGCGTCACCGCGTCGAGCGCCCACTCCGTCGTGCCGTTGAACGCCAGATCGGTGCCGCTCGGCGTCTGACGGGCCTCGATCGTCATCTCACTCACGGTGAAGACGTCGGCCTCCGCTTCGAGTTCCACGTCGTCGGGGAGATCGAGCTGGAAGCGGTCGCCATCGGCCGGATGCCAGATCAGTCCGGTGTCCCGCAGGGCGACGGCGAGCTCGCGTGTGATCATCCCCTCACGCTAGACGACGGCACTCGCCCGGGGCCCGGCGAACCTGTGGAACGCGACCACGGGTGTCGGAGGTGTGGGAGGTGTGGGAGGTGTCGGAGGTGTGGGGCAGAGTGGGGGGATGACCGCCGACGCCGCTGCAGCATCCCCCGAGGCCGCCGACCTCCGCGAGTCCGCCCGTGCCGCGCTGCGCGAACTCGTCGGACGCCCGGATGCCGATTTCCACGACGGACAGTATGAGGCGATCGAGGCGCTCGTCGAAGGGCGCCGCCGCGCGCTCGTGGTGCAGCGCACCGGGTGGGGCAAGTCCGCTGTCTACTTCGTCGCCACGCTCCTGCTGCGTCGGCAGGGGGCGGGCCCGACCGTGCTGGTGTCTCCGCTGCTCGCCCTCATGCGCGACCAGATCGCCGCCGCCGAACGTGCGGGGGTGCGGGCCGTGGCGATCAACTCCACCAATGCGCACGAGTGGTCGGATGTGCTCGCGAAGCTAGATCGCGATGAGGTCGATGTGCTGCTGGTCTCTCCCGAGAGGCTCAACAACCCCGCCTTCCGTGAGCAGCAGTTGCCGGCGCTCGTCCGGCGCATCGGGATGCTGGTGGTCGATGAGGCGCACTGCATCAGCGACTGGGGGCACGACTTCCGTCCCGACTACCGCCGCCTGCGCGACCTGATCGCCCAGATGCCGCCTGACGTGCCGGTGCTCGCGACCACGGCGACCGCCAACAGCCGTGTCGTGGCCGACGTGGCCGAGCAGCTCGGCAGCCTCCGAGCGGACGACGGGGCGGCCGCCGACGCCGATGCGGTTCCGGTGCTCACGATCCGCGGGCCGCTCGCCCGGACGTCGCTGCGACTGGGAGTGCTGCGCCTGCGCGATTCGGCGAGTCGCCTCGCCTGGCTGCTGAGCCACCTCGACGACCTTCCCGGTTCCGGCATCATCTACACGTTGACGGTCGCGGCCGCCGTCGACACGGCACGCCTGCTGCGTGAGCACGGCCACGACGTGCGTGCCTACACCGGGCAGACCGACCCCGACGAGCGCGCCGAGTCCGAGGGGATGCTCAAGCGCAACGAGGTCAAGGCTCTCGTCGCCACGAGCGCGCTGGGCATGGGGTTCGACAAGCCCGATCTGGGTTTCGTGCTGCACCTGGGCGCGCCGTCTTCCCCCGTGGCCTACTACCAGCAGGTGGGTCGTGCCGGACGTGCCAGCGAGAGCGCGGACGTGCTGCTGCTCCCCGGCGTCGAGGACCGTGACATCTGGCACTACTTCGCGACAGCTTCGATGCCCGATCGTGAACGAGCCGAGCGGGTGATCGGGGCCCTCGGCGACGTTCCGATCTCGACGCCGGCGCTCGAGGCGATGGTCGACATCCGCCGCACGCCGCTCGAGCTGCTGTTGAAGGTGCTCGACGTCGACGGGGCGGTCCGGCGCGTGCAGGGCGGGTGGGTCGCGACCGGTGCACCCTGGAGCTACGACGCCGAGCGGTATGAGCGCATCGCCGCCGAGCGTGTCGCCGAGCAGCAGCACATGATCGAGTACGAGCAGACCGACGGGTGCCGCATGGAGTTCCTGCAGCGCGCGCTCGACGACGACACGGCCGCTCCGTGCGGGAGGTGCGACAACTGCGCGGGGGAGTGGTTCCCGCGGGAGATCGGTGCCTCCGCGAGCTCGCAGGCCGTGGAATCGCTCGACCGCGTCGGAGTGCCGATCGAGCCTCGTCGTGCCTGGCCGACCGGTGCGGACCGGCTGGACGTGCCGGTCAAGGGGCGCATCCCGGCAGAGGAGCAGGCGAGTGAGGGGCGCGCACTCGCGCGTCTCACCGATCTG
>NZ_QOAY01000280.1:0-433 GCF_003314775.1 Microbacterium sp. H6
GGGATCGTCGGTCTGAACCTGCTGGTCGCCGGGATCACACCCGAACCGCAGGAGACGGCCGAGGCCGTCGACCCGAAGGATGTCGGCACGGATGTGGTGCCGAAGGTGACCGAGCTCGCCGGGACGCGGCAGGGCGAACAGGTCGTCTTCACCTGGACGAACCCGAGCCCGCTCGACGGCGACTCGTACATCTGGACCCCGGTGGCCGTGTCGGGAGAGGTCGATCCGCAGCAGACGCCGGATCCGACCGCTACCCTTCCTGCCACAGCGGGGACCGTGTGCATCGACGTGATGCTGCGACGCGACGACGGGCGCGCGTCCGAGACCGTGCGGGGGTGCGTGGAGTGAGTGGTGAAGGCGGTGTGACCGTCGAGTTCGCGGGGGAGTACTTCCCGGTCCGTCGAGGCGGGCGGTTCATCGTCGGACGCGAGGG
>NZ_QOAY01000280.1:459-1978 GCF_003314775.1 Microbacterium sp. H6
ACCTCGAACTCGACGACAATCTGTTCCTGCACCGGCACTTCCTGGAGATCACCGACGCCGACGGGCTGTGGTGGCTGTCGAACGTCGGCACGCGCCTCACGGCGACCGTGACCGACTCGGCCGGCGGAGTGCAGGCATGGCTCGCGCCCGGCGCCCGTCTTCCGCTGGTCTTCGAGACCACCACGGTCGTGTTCAGCGCAGGACCGACGACGTACGAGCTCACCCTGCACGCGGCCGAGCCGACGTTCCGTGCGACCAGACGCGAGCACGACGACGGCGGCGCATCGACGATCGGAGACGTACCGCTGACCCTCAGCCAGAAGCTCCTCATCCTCGCGCTGGCCGAGCCGCAGCTACGCAGGGACGGCACGGGCATGAGCGAGATCCCCACCTCGGCGAAGGCCGCGGAGCGACTCGGGTGGACGGTCACCCGCTTCAACCGCAAACTCGACAACGTGTGCGACAAGTTCGACCGGATCGGTGTGCCCGGCATGCGCGGTGGGCAGCGCAGCTTCGCGACCAACCGTCGCGCGCGGCTGGTCGAACACGTGATCGCCTCGCGCCTGGTCGGCAAGAGCGACCTGCCTCTGCTCGACACCGCGCACGCCGTCGACGAGGCCGAGGGAGAGCAGGAGTGATCTGGGAGATCGACGACCACGCTCCCGAGGTCGAAGGGCTCGACGCGCACGGACGCCCCGACCCCGCGTACGCGGCGTCGCTGGGGCTGCGACCGGCGGGACGGGGAGCGCGTGTTCTCGCCGCTCTCATCGAGTGGACGGTGGCCGTGCTCATCGCGCTTCCGGCCATCATCGCGCTGACTCCCGTGCTCGCTCAGGCGGTGTCGGGGGAGTTCGACGCGGAGACGTTCTTCGCCCGGGGTGACCTGGTGTGGCTCATCGTCGCGGCCGCGGTCTCGCAGGGGCTGATGATCGCGTATGTGGTGGTCCAGCTCGTGCTGCACGGACGCAAGGGAGTGACGCTCGGCAAGGCGATCTGTGGCATCCGCTCGGTGAACGTCCTCACTCTCGAGCGCCCGGGATTCTGGCGCGGCGCCGTGGTCCGGTACCTCGTCGCGTACGCCTCGTTCATCGTGCCGATCGTCGGCCCCGTGCTGGTGATCATGCTCTCGCCGCTCTTCGATATCGAGAAGCGCGGCCGTGGATGGCTCGACCTGGCCGCCGCGACCTGGTTCGTGGACGTGCGGGGCGGCTTGAACCCCTACGACCAGAAGCGCATGCGCATCGCGCGCAAGCGGGTGAAGACGCCGGAGCACGAGGAGAAGGCGCCGCTCCCGTCCCTGGCCACGCCGGTACATCGCGATGCCCCGGCGGAGTATGTTCCGAGTGCACGGTTCTCCGGCGGCGTGATCGGCGCGCATCGATCCGCCGGGGGCACCGCGCCGGAGCCGCAGGAGGCCCCGGGCGTCGGATCCATGGTGTCGGCCGTGCCCCCGTCGCTGGCGACGGGGGCTCCCGGCCCGGCAGCATTCTCTCCGGCTCCGGCTCCGGCTCCGGCTCCG
>NZ_QOAY01000183.1:0-9189 GCF_003314775.1 Microbacterium sp. H6
CGTCGCAACATGGGCCAGACCAAAGCGACATCCCTGGGCCAAATCAGAGTGACAGAGTCACGAGCCTGATGGTCGAGGGCATCGTCTACCGGTATCGGTGCGGGATCTGCCGGACGTGTTGGGGCCGTGGCAGACCGTGTGGACCTGGCATCACCGCATGGCCACGGAAGGCACGTGGGACAAGGTGCTCGCGGCGCTGACTGCCGCCGCGGACGAGGCGGGGCTGGTGGATTGGTCGCTGTCGGTGGATTCCACGATCGTTCGTGCGGATCAGCACGCGACGAACACGAAGCGCCTGACAGGGGGCTGGATCGAATTACACGAATCCGGGCGTCGAGCCGCGTGATCACGCGGTCGGCCGCTCCCGCGGCGGCCTGTCGACGAAGATCCACCAGCTCGTCGATGGCAACGGCCTCCCGCTGGTCGCGTTGCTGACAGTGGGGCAGGCCGGCGACTCGCCGATGTTCCTGCCGCTGATGGGGCACCTGCGTGTCGCTCGTCCCGTCGGCCGCCCCCGCCCCGACCCGACGCGGTCCGCGGCGACAAGGCGTACTCATCCCGCGCGATCCGCGGGCACCTGCGCGCCCGCGGCATCAAGGCCGTGATCCCCGAACCGTCCGACCAGTAAGGCCACCGCAAGCGCCGCCGGTCACGCGGCGGACGACCCGTCGGGTGTGATGCCGCCGATTACAAGGGCCGCAGCGTCATCGAGCGCCGCTACTGCCACCTCCAGCAATGGCGTGGACTCGCCACCCGCTACGACAAGCATGCGATCGTCTATCGCGCCGCAGTGATCCTCAACGCCGTCATCGCCTGGACCCGGCAATTGTCAGACACGCCCTAGACCACGGGTGACCGCTGGTGAAAATCATCTCGACGTTGCAACAAGCTGCGCCCGATTGCGCGCGCCGACCTTCCGGAGAAGGTTCGACACATGGAACTTCACCGTGTTGACGGAGATGAGGAGCTCTTCCGCGATTTCGGCATTGCGCGCTCCCGATGCGAGAAGCCGTAACACATCTCGTTCGCGCATGGAGAGTTGTGAGAATTCCGGAAGTGGCTCGGGTTCCGCCGGCGGATCGAGGGGGAGCCGGATGTCGACTGAGGACCCCCAGCCGGGTGTTGAGGAGACCGCAATCGCGCCGTCGAGGGCTGTGACGCGTTCGACGATTGGGCGGATCGAGTCGTCGTGTGCGGAAAGTTCGCCGGCCCCGTCATCTCGGATGCCGATCAGGAGATTTAGGCCGTCGCAGTCCCACTGGATGCGCACCCGCCGAGCCTCGCTGCGATCCGCGAATGCGAGCACCGAGCTGCGGACGATGGCGCGCGCCGCGTGCGCGACCTCTCCTGGGAGTGCACGACCGGTCGCGGGCGGCTCAACGAACTGCACGTCGAGATCGCCGAACCGGACGAGGGGGAGCAGGTCGCTCTGCAGTCGGGCGAACGCACCGACGACGGGTTCGAGGATGCTGCTGCGTTCCTGATCGGTAACAGCGCGCAGCCCGATCAAGGCGCTCGTTGCCGCCTCGATCGCCATGTTGCGTGCTGCGCGGTCATCGAGGCGGGGCGATCGCAGAAGCGCGAGCATAGATTCGAGCGTGATTGCGTGCCGGTCAGCATGTTCGGCGACGATTCGGGCGTGGTCGGCGACATGCTGACGTGACGCGGGCGACGCCAGTTCGGTGAGGTCCATGGTGACAACCTACCCACTCAGGTAGGCCCATTCTTACGGGTAGGTGGGCCTGCTCCTTTGCGGGGGAGCCAACGCGACCGTCGGCTGTGATGATAGGGCGATGGATGTCCTCGAAATCGGTGTGGGTAACTCGCTCAGCCGCATCGCCCGCGAACTCGAACTCACCACCGACAGACTGATCGCTCGCGACCGGGCGGGATTGGCGGAGCTCGCGGACATCGTCGACGCTGCTCCGCGAGTCTTCGTGCTGGGTGCAGGCCGATCGGGGCTCGCGCTGCGAATGACCGCGATGCGACTCATGCATCTTGGCCTGGCCGTCCACGTCGTCGGGGAGGTCACCGCTCCTGCGATCGAACCAGGTGACTTGCTCCTCGCTGCCAGCGGTTCCGGAACGACGGGCGGCATCGTGCGCGCGGCACAGACTGCCGTCGATGCTGGCGCCCGGGTGGCGGCTGTTACAACAGTCCCAGACTCTCCGCTCGCAACGCTGGCAGCCGTCACGGTAGTCGTGCCGGCTGCCGGCAAGCTTGATCGCTCTGAAGCGGCATCTGAGCAGTATGCCGGCAGTCTCTTCGAGCAATTGGTCGTTGTCCTCGGCGACGCGCTTTTCCACACACTCTGGCGCCGCTCCGGCTTGACCGCTGATGAGCTCTGGCCTCGCCACGCAAATCTCGAATGATTCAAACCACTGCACGAAAGGAATCCAAATGAAACTGCAGTTTGCCATGGACACCCTCTCCACCGAGGCCGCCCTCGAACTCGCTGCTGCCGCCGCGCCGCACGTTGACATCCTCGAGCTCGGTACCCCGCTTATCAAGAGTGCTGGCCTTTCGGCGATCACCGCGATCAAGAAGGCCCACCCCGACAAGGTCGTCTTCGCCGACCTCAAGACGATGGATGCCGGCGAGCTCGAGGCTGATATTGCCTTCACTGCGGGTGCCGATCTCGTGACGGTCCTCGGTAGCGCCGGTGACAGCACGATTGCCGGTGCTGTGAAGGCGGCGAAGAAGCACGGTAAGGGCGTTGTGGTCGATCTCATCGGCGTGAGCGACAAGGCGAAGCGTGCGAAAGAGGTCGTTGCACTTGGAGCAGAGTTCGTCGAAATGCACGCGGGCCTCGACGAGCAGGCCGAAGAGGGTTTCACCTTTGCCACCCTGCTCGAGGACGGCAAAGCTTCGGGCGTGCCGTTCTCAGTCGCAGGCGGCATCAATAGCTCGACGATCGCTTCGGTGCAGGAATCTGGTGCGCAGGTGGCTGTGGCGGGAGGCGCGATCTACGGCGCTCCCGATGTCGGTGCTGCCGCCGCGGGACTCCGTGCAGCCATTGTCTGACGACCCTGGGGCGTGTCTGACAATTGCCGGGTCCAGGCGGTGACGGCGTTGAGGATCACTGCGGCGCGATAGACGATCGCATGCTTGTCGTAGCGGGTGGCGAGTCCACGCCATTGCTGGAGGTGGCAGTAGCGGCGCTCGATGACGTTACGGCCCTTGTAGTCGGTGTCGCGCGTCAGACTTAGTGGCAGGGGTTGTTAGTTGCTGAGGCAATGCCCCTACTGGAAGGTCTAAGAACTATGAGTCGTCCCCCGGTGATCCCGGCGGAGAAGAAGATCCGCATTGTGTTGAGAGTGCTTCAGGGTGAGATCTCGATCGCGGAAGCCGCGCGTCGGGAGAAGGTGTCAGCTACTGATTCCCAGGAGGCAGGTCGCCTGCGTCGCGGGTGGTGCAGGAGCGATTCTGTGGAGAACAGCAGTAGGAGGGGCCCGGATTGGGCCCCTCTTACTGCTGTTAATAGTTCTTGCTGGCGGATCCGACGCTGTGGCCGCCACGCTTCAACCAACCACTACGTGCACCGTCCCGGCCGCCGATATCTGACGCGCCAACACCCAAGGAGAATCACATGAAGTACATGGTCCAGATGACTGTTACCCCGCCCAAAGACATGGATCCGCAGGAGTGGCAGGAAATCCTGCGCCGTGAGAAGGAGTACGGCCAGGAGTTCATGAAGAACGGTAAGTTCCAGCACATCTGGCGGATTGTGGGCGAATTCGCCAACGTCAGCATTTTCGACGTCGAATCTAATGACGAACTGCACACCATCCTCGCCGGATTCCCGCTCTTCCCCTACATGGACATGAACGTCACGGCCCTAGCCAAGCATCCCTCTGCCCTCAACTGATCACAGCAGAGCTGTGCGTCGCTGACGGCGGGAACCTGGTCACCGGGTTCAATCGCCAGGGTGTGGGTGTCACGGGCATTCAATTCACCCGACGCAGACAGCCTCCGCACTTTTCGACGCCGAACACCGACGTTCATTGGGCGATGCGGCCATTCGAGGACTTCGCGGCATGGGTTGTGTCCGGCAGAGTGGTGTATCGGTAGCTCGGTGAGCGTGTCGCCTGGGATGGCGACGGTCACCGCGTGATCTTTGGCGCTTGACCCCTGATCTTGGACTCGCTGATTCCAGCACGATGCTGGGGAAGCGAGAATCCAAGGGATGGCTAGGAAGAACTACACGGACGAGTTCCGGCAGCGGGCGGTGGACTTGTATGAGTTCACGCCGGGTGCGACGCTCAAGGGCATCGCCGGGGATCTCGGGATCTCTCGGGGTGCGCTGAAAGAGTGGGTCGACAAGTTCGGCTCCGGGGTCACGGTTGCCGCTGCGTCGCCGCCGGGGGCGACGGGGCGACCGGAGTCGCAGGCGGCGAAGGTCCTCCGGTTGGAGGCCGAGCTCGCGGCCTCGCAGGCCGAGGCCCGCAAGCTCGAGACGGAGCGGGACATCCTCCGTCAGGCGGCGAAGTATTTCGCCGGGGAGACGAACTGGTGAACCGCTTCCAGTTTGTTGAGGATCACAAGGACGCCTACGGCGTGAAGCGGTTGTGTGAGGTCGTCGAGGTCGCCCGCTCGTCGTTCTACGCCTGGCTGGACTCCGCCGGGCGGCGAGCCGCGAAGGCGACAGACGACGCGGTGTTGGCGGCGCGGATCCGGGTGCTGCAAGACCCCGCTCAGGGCGGCGACCGCGCCTACGGGGCACCCAGGATCACCGCCGACCTCAACGACGGTGTGCCCGTGGCGGAGCGGGTGAATCACAAGCGCGTCGCGCGGGTAATGCGTGAGCACCGTCTCGCGGGGATCCGGTTGCGACGACGGGTGAAGACCACGATCGCGGACCAGTCCGCCAGGCGCTTCCCCGACCTGATCGGACGGGACTTCTCCGTCGGCGACCCCGGCCGCCGCTACGTGGGCGACATCACCTACCTGCCTATCGCTGACGGCACGAACCTCTACCTCGCGTCCTGCATCGATCTCGGCTCCCGGAAGCTCGCGGGCTGGCAAGTCGCCGACCACATGCGCACCGAACTCATCGAGGACGCCCTCCGTGCCGCGCACCGCGACCGCGGGTCGCTGGTCGGCGCGATCTTCCACTCCGACCACGGCAGCGTCTACACCTCGAAGGCCTACGCCGCGCTCTGCGAGCAGCTGGGCGTGACCCAGTCCACGGGCGCGGTCGGCACGAGTGCCGACAACTCACTCGCGGAAAGCTTCAACGCCACGCTCAAGCGCGAACTCCCGGACCAGGCCACCGCCTACCGGGCCGTGTTCCGGTGGGCGAACCGCTACAACACTCGCCGGCGCCACTCCGCGATCGGCAACATCAGCCCGAACGCCTACGAAGCCGCGCGCTCCGCTACGCTCGCGGAAGCGGCATAATCGAACCGACACCGTGTCCACGATCAAGGGCCAAGGTCCGTCCGCGGCTTCAGCGGCGTGAAGCAGCATTTGGATGCTGGAGAGTCCTTGCGCGACGGTGTCGTGGATTTCACGCGCGAGACGTGCACGCTCGGTGAGGACGCCTTGCTGGCGTTCGGTCGCGGCAAGCCGGTCACGGGTGGCGAGCAGTTCGGCAACAAGTGCTTCCCGCTCGACGGCATCACGGGCGAGTGCACGGTAGCCGAGACCGATGAGGAGCGCCACGCCGGCGCCAACGAGGGGACCGATCACACCGCCGACGGTGAAGCCGCCATGCAGCCCGAGGGCGAGAACCGCGATCAGCGTCGCGATGATCACGGCGGCAGGCCCGACGATTCGGGGTAGGACGTGCAGGTAGAGAAAGAACAGCGGGAACACCAGGTACGCCGCTTCCGGCACCAGCACGAGCAGGTTCGGGATCCTCGTCGGGGAGGTCGCAGCTGTCGATCAAGGAAAAGCGAGCGGCCAAGCGCGAAAAGCGCGAACCCGACGTCTTCCTCAAGCCGCGCAAGGGAGCGAGCCGCTGATCGGCTGACCGGGGGACCCCTTGGGTGCGAGGAGTTCCCCGGTCGCAACCGACCGCTCGCAACCGTTCAGGAGCAGGATGCAACCCTCGACAGTGTTCACCATCGGTCACTCCACACACCCGATCGAGGAGTTCATAGCGCTGCTCGAAAACAACGGCGTGCAACAACTCATCGATGTGCGGACGGTTCCCGGCTCCCGACATAACCCGCAATTCGGCGCGCAGGCGCTTGAGGAAAGCCTGACGGACGCAGGCCTGCACTATGCGCGGATGGAAGAACTCGGCGGTCTCCGCCACACCCCAGTGAATGTGGAGAGCATCAACGGCGCCTGGCGCAACAAAAGCTTCCGAAGCTACGCCGACTACATGCAAACCGAGCCCTTCGCGCGTGGAATAGACCGTCTGATCGATCGAGCAAAAGAGAAGACTGTGGCGATCATGTGCGCGGAAGCGGTCCCGTGGCGCTGCCACCGGTCTCTCATCGCGGATGCGCTGCTCGTTCGCCACATTTCTGTGGAGGACATCATGAGCGCCACCTCCACCAAACCTCACACACTCACGTCGTTCGCGTCGGTGGACGGGCAGCGGGTCTGGTACCCGCCCACTCACCTGGAAGGGCAACCGTAGGCATAGCGAGCCTCTCGCCGATGTGACCGAGTTGTCATTCCGAGAATGGATGTCGTCCACCATGGGCACACTGCACTACGGCGGGTCGGAAGCGCCGATCCACATCGAGGAGCGTGCCCTCGCACACCTCAAAGTGATCGTCGCCACCAAGCTCCGCCGCAACGAGTCCTTCATCCTGTCCTGGCGTCATCCGGAAGGGGACCCTGAAGGGCGTAGCACCGTCTGGTTACACCCGTCGATCCCACTGCAATTCACCTTCGATGAGCTCGAACCCCCGCAACTCAACCTGCAATGGCTCCACGCGCTGATGGAGTCAGCCAACAGCTCCGGAGGCATCACGTTCCTCGAGGAAGTCCTGGAAGCACCCACAGGATGACCCTCACTCGAGTGGGAACGATACTACGTGGTCCAGCCTTGAGTATTGCGAGTCGAAAACTCTCGAGCCGAGGGAGCAGCCCTCTCGAAACGATGAGTTCCCCAAAACCGAGGCTCCGAGAGGGCTCGTCACAGAAACGTGACATCGCCTCGTTGCGTGTGGCGTAGCGCCCCAGACGCTCCGCAAGTAGCCCCAGCTACTAACCAAACGTTACCATCCATGTCCCCCAAAAGGTGGGCATGGTGGCTTAACTGCAGCGGCGCGGCGTTTGCTACAGGCAACTTACCGCAGTGACTCGCCCCGGTGTGTCCGGAGACAGGATTCCTTGGAAGGATCTGTCTTATGGGACGTCCCAGTAAGTATCCGCGCGAGCTTCGTGAGCGCGCTGTCCGTATGGTCGCCGAGGTGCGATCCGATTATCCGAGCGAGTATGCCGCGATGACTGCGGTCGCGCAGATGCTCGGGATCGGGTCGCCGGAAACGATCCGCACCTGGATCCGCCGGGAGCAGGTCGACGCGGGCGACCGGCCCGGTGTGACGACTGACGCGACAGTGGAGATCAAGCGCCTCAAGCGGGAGAACGCCGAGTTGCGGCGGGCGAACGAGATCTTGAAGGCGGCTTCGGCTTTCTTCGCGGCCGAACTCGACCGGCCACACAAGCGATAGTCGACTTCATCGACGAACACAAGGACCGCTGTCCAAGCAGCGGATGCAGGAATTGGCGCGATCATTCGCGATCGAATCAAGACGATTGGCCCGGCAGCGACTGCCCTCGCGAACCTTGCAGCTCTTCTCTGGCTTCTGCTGCTGTAGCGACCGCGCCGACCCCAAGATCCGTGCACCGAAGTCAGCTCGACGTAGGGAATCCCCTACATATCTGGGGTGACGAGTGAGGTCAGCAACCCGCTCACAAGTCCGGGCAGATATCGCCCTCCTGCCGTGAAGCGGGGTTAACGTGGGCGTATGCCGGTCTCATCCGCAGTCACACGCAGCGGGTCACTTGAGCCGACGGGAAGAGATGCGTTATGTCGAAGGAACTGAGCAAGAAACGCTCACGGTCAGCAGCTGGCCGCCTGAGCCGTGAACTCATCGTCGAGACGGCGTTGGAACAGATTGACCGTTCGGGCGCCCAGGGGTTGTCGATGCGCTCCCTCGCCCAAGAGTTGGGTGTCGAGGCAATGTCCCTATACCGATACGTGCATGGGCGAGAGGATCTCCTGGAGGGTGTGATCGCTCTGCTCCTCGGCAGGCTGACCTCAAACCTGGATGACGAGCTAGCCGAGCATTGGCAAGGGTTCCTGCAGGATGTTGCCCACAAGGTGCGGCAGATCGCGATCGATCATCCTCACGCGTTCCCTCTGGTCGCTACACGGCATCCTGCCGCTCCGTGGCTGCGTCCTCCGTTGCGCAGTGTCGAGGTCGTGGACATGTTCCTCCGCACCCTTCTGGGTCATGGCTTCACCGACGCTCAAGCGGTCGACGCGTACCGCGCGTTCAGCAGCTTTCTGCTCGGCCAGCTCCTCCTGGAGTCCGCGGTGCGCGGGGCCGAAACCGGTCCTGTGGAAGAGCCCCTGGATGAAGGGGACGCGGACATCCCCGAGCGCGACGGCCAGGTCGGTTTGCACGATGCACCGGAGGTGCGGAGGTTGCGGTCCTTGCTCAGCGAGGACCGCTCCGATGAGGAATTCGAGGTGTCGCTCGAGGTTCTTCTCGACCGCCTCAACCGAGACATGACCCAATAGCCCTGCGGCTCCACGAGTGCGGTCGCATCTTCCGCCTCCGCGCCGCGGGTCCGGTGATGGGTTACTGTTTTCCGGGCTCACCCTGATCCGTGTCGTGGGGCGTCCGCGTCGTTCGAGTCCGCTTGTTCGCGGAGCTGGCGGCCCTGCTCAATGTCCTTCTGTTCCTTCTCGGCGGCCTTATCGCTCTTGCGGGTGTCGCGGGGAGGGAGCTGGATGTCCTCCTCCGCAGCGATTCCGGCCTGCAGCTGGCGTCCGCGCTCGAGCTCGGCGTCGAATTCCGCACCAAAGAGCAGCGCAAGATTCGCGATCCACAGCCAGAGCAGGAAGATGATGATGCCGGCGAGAGAGCCGTAGGTGCGGTCGTAGTTGGAAAAGTTCCCGACGTAGAATCCGAATGCGAGCGTGGCCAGAGCGAGGACGATGATCGCGAGGAGGGCGCCGATGCTGATCCACCGGAACTTGGGCTGCTTCGCGTTCGG
>NZ_QOAY01000183.1:9225-23140 GCF_003314775.1 Microbacterium sp. H6
GTGGCGTAGTAGAGGATCGCGACGACCAACACCACGATGAAGGCGAGCAGAGGCCACTTGGCGATGGACCAGATCGTTTGGGGAACGTCGCCGATGCCGAGGGCATCGCCGATCGCTTTGGTGACGTCGCCGGAGACGACGAGGATGATCGCGGCGAGAACGAGCAGCACGATGATGATGACTGTGACCAGCAGCTGGGCGGGCTTCAGCTTCCAAAACGGCCGGCCCTCCTCGATCTCATAGATCCGGTTCATCGCACGGCTGAACGCGCCCACGTAGCCGGATGCCGACCAGATGGCCAGCAGGATACCGGTGATGAGAGCGAAACCGGCACCCGGAGACTCGGCGATCTGCTCGATCGGCCCACGGATCGTGTCGACCGTGTCACCGGGAGCGACCTGCTCGATGATTCCCAGCACTGCGTCGCTGGCGGCTTTTCCTTGGCCGACGACACCGAGGAGCGAGAAGATTGCGATGAGGGCAGGGAAGACCGACAGCACCGCGTAGTACGTCAGCGACGCGGCGATGTCGGTGCATTGATCGGAAGAGAACTCGCGGATCGTTTTCCGCAACACGTACTTCCAGGACCTCTTGTGCAGATCGTCCGGGGAGTCGGGCTTGCTGGTGGATTCGGGGTCCGGGGCGTTGCGTTCGGTGGAGGGGGCTTTGCTGCTCATCGCGAGTCCTTCATCGTGGGGGGCGGGCCCGTCTGATGACGGGCCCGCCCGATCCGTGTAGGTCAGTTGTCGGAGATGTTCTCGCGAGCGTGCTGAGCCTGGTCTTTCACTTCACCGGCGGCGTTCTGTGCTTCATCCTTGACCGTGGAGACGGAGTTTTGCGCCGATTCCTTCACGGATTCGACGGAGGCCTGCACGGGCTCTTTCAGATGCTCGCCGACTTCCTTCGCGACGTCTGTGACCTCGTCCACCAGCGGCTGCGCCTGCTCCTTCACCGTGGCAGCGAGATCCTTCTCTTTCGACGATGCAGGGATCAGCGAGGCGACGACCAGACCGGCACCGAAAGCGATCAATCCGACCGCGAGCGGATTGCCTTCCGCTTTGGCCACGGCGCGGTCCTTCACGTCGCCGACGTGAGATCCAGCGCCCGACAGTGAGGAGCCGGCGTCGTCTGCGGCGCCCATCACACGCTCCCGCACGGAGCCGAAAACTCCGCGGACCTTGTCGATCTGCCGGTCCACGATCTTCGACGGCGAGACCTTGTCGGCCAGCGCGTCCACATCCATGCCGAGGTCTTGGCGGGTCCGCTCGATGTCGGCGCGGATCTCATCGGGTGAATCGCTCATCGGTTCTCCTCATTTCTCTTCAGCGTTTCGGGGATCTCTTTGAGGGTGTCCACGGTTTGCGGGGCGCCCTTGACTTGCTTGAACTGAGTCCGTCCCACCAGGAACAGGATCGCGGCGATAATCGCCCAGAGAACGGCGACGACGACGCCAGACCAGCCTCCGCCAATCAGGGTCCCCAGTGCCCACCACAGTGCGACAGACAAGAAGAACACCGCCATCAGCCCTCCGTAGCCGGCGGCACCCATGAGGCCTGCGCCCTTGGCGGACTTGGTTGCCGAGTCCTTCAACTCCGCTTTGGCGAGCGTGACCTCTTGGCGCATGAGCGTCGAAATGTCACGGGAGACCTCGGCCAGCAGATCTCCGATAGACGTCGACGCGGCCTTCGCCTCAGACGGCGTTGGGTCGGTCATAGCCGCCCTCCCCGAGAAGATCCGGACGGCTAGAAGCCGTCTGTGTGTAGACGGGGGTGCCGCCCGCGCCGAGGTCGTTCACGACAGGGACAGGTACCGAGGGGTCCGGGTGCACCTGCTGCGGCGGCGACACTGGTGCCGATGAGGCGTTTTTCTCGTCCGACGCGTTCGCGGCGAGAGCGCGAGTGAGGCGGCCGACGACGATTCCGCCGATCGCTGCGGCGAGGATGAACGTGCCCGGCTTGCGGCGGGCATAACGCTTGACTTCCGTGAGCACGGAACCGGGATCGCGGTCACCGAGCCACGTCGCGGCTGCGGACAGGCGACCCGAGACTTGCTGGACCAGATCGCTGGCGACGCCGCTGCCGTCGGAGTTAGTGGCCATGGAACTGAGTTCGTCGCTGACCGAGCGAAGACCTCCCGCGAGGCGCTGCTGCTGCGTGTTGGCCTGCTCCGACAGCTCCCGCTGGGTCTGCGCGTACAGATCCTTCGCCTGAGTCTTCGCCTCCCCGACGACAGAAGCCGCTTCATCCTTGGCCGTACCCAGAACATCCTTCGCCTGCGACGTGGCCGTGTCTTTCAGGTCAGAGGCTTCCTGCTTGGCAGCGTCCACCTTGCCTGAGGAATCCGGGGATCGTACGTCCGAGCCGCTCGGGCTGGTCGTCTCATAGTTGTCCGACATTAGTGCTCCTCTCGCGGACCGATCAAACCGATCGGTGAATCCTGTTGTAGACCCCCGCACCCGACTTCATCAGGACCCTTGCACCGAGCAGCCTTACGGTGTACACGGCCCGCCGGATCTCGAACAACGCCAGAGCCGGAGCCTTACTATGTAAGGTCGCATACAGTACGCCTCTATCTCCGGGAGGACAACCACCTCCCTCACCGGAATCCTCACCGCCCTCGGCGCTGCCGTGGTCACTCTCCTCGGCGCAATCCTCGGCGGCCTCGCAGGAATGCGCTACCACCGCAAGGTCGACCGCGTCGGACTCGGCCGCTGACCCTGCGGCAGACATCCGCGTCTTTAAGCGTTTCTCTCCCTCCGCCCCATCAACGAACGAACGAACGGCAGCATCGCATGATCAGCGAACAGAACATCGCCAGTCTCATCGGAGCCAACGTCACCGACACTGAGGGCAACAAGATCGGAAAGGTCGGCCAGATCTATGTCGACCCCACCACCGGCCGCCCGAACTGGGCGACAGTGGTGACCGGCCTGTTCGGTACCTCCGAATCGTTCGTTCCCCTCGACCAGGCCGACGCCGTCGACGGGGAACTCCGCGTCCCGCACACCAAGGACGTCGTCAAAGACGCTCCGCGCATCGACTCGGGCACCGACCTCACCGACGCAGAACAAAACGAGCTGTACACCTATTACGGACACGGCGGTGCTCCTGCCACCGCTCCCGCAGACGGTAACACCGCTCAGGTCGAGGGGTACGACACCTCCGGCCCGACCACCGACGACGCGATGACCCGGTCCGAGGAGCAGCTGCACGTCGGCACCGAACGGGTCGAGACCGGTCGAGCCCGCCTCCGCAAGTACGTCGTCACCGAACAGGAGACCGTCTCCGTCCCCGTCAGCCACGAAGAGGTTCGCCTCGAGCGGGAGCCGATCACTGACGGAAACGTCGGCGACGCTCTCGACGGCCCCGACATCAGCGAAGAAGAGCACGAAGTCGTCCTCACCGAAGAACGCCCCGTGATCGCGAAGGAAACAGTACCGGTCGAGCGTGTCCGCATCGGCACCGAAACGAAGACCGACACCGAGCAGGTCAGCGCCGAAGTTCGCAAGGAAGAGATCGAGCTCGAGGACGACACCACCCACCACACCGACCGCTGACCCAACCGTCAGTCCACTGAAAGGAGAATCCGATGGGTATCGGAGACGACATCAAGAACACCGCCGAAGATCTGAAAGGCAAAGCCAAGGAAGCCGCCGGCAAAGCAACCAACGACAAGTCCACCACCGCCGACGGTCACGCCGACCAGGCCAAGGCTGGCGCGAAGAAGGCCGGTCAGAACGTCAAGGACTCTCTGACCGACAAGTAACACCCTCAAGTTTCACGACGTATCCGGTGCCCCTACTTTCCCTTCGGGCACCGGATACTTTTTGCCCCCCATCAGCCCGGAACGCGCGCCGCAGCGCACGGAGACGCGCCAGCAGCTCGTCGTAATCGAAGGGCTTCCCCAGGTAGTCGTTCGCTCCGCCGTCCAGACCGGTGACACGATCGTCCACGGTACCGAGCGCGGTCAGCATCAGGATGGGGGTCGTGATGTGGGCCGTGCGCACGGCACGGATGAAATCCACGCCGTCCATGCCGGGGAGTCGTCGATCGACCACCATGACGTCATACCGCCGGCTCAGCGCGAACCGGAGCGCGGTCTCGCCGTCTGAGGCATGCTCGACGTCGTACACGTCTTCCAACACTTCGACGGTCAGCGCAGCGATGTCGGCGTCATCCTCCACGTAGAGCAGCGAACTGCGCGGCCTCTGTGCCGAGTCACCCATGGTCGCCGTCCTGTCGTCTGCGATCGAGATCATCAGCGTACGCCCGACCCAAACCCGGTCGGGTATCGCAGACTGATCTTCCGCATGCCGTCGCCGTCCGGCCAGAAACGATCGTTTTCGACTGGCGCGTCCTGGGTGCTCAGGTTGGTAGCCGGTAACACTCTCCGAAAGAGGGTTCTGGTGGGCGATTTTGGCCGATCGACGCATCCATTCGGTTGGGCGCGGCAGCTTGAACACTCGCGAGTTCGTGTCTTGCGTGCGTTGAGTTCTTGGAGTGTGCTTCTCTTACCCGGCTTTTCGATTCGTCATAGACGGAGTGGTTGCACCGTCCCCCCTCCTTGGTGCCCACTCCGAGCGGGGTGCCTCGACCTGTATGGCGGGCACCCCGTGCTTCATGCGATACCCAGACGCAGGCGGTCAGCGCTGCCGTTGGCTCTCCACGTGACGATGGTGATCGTGTCGGCGAGGCCGATGACTTTGCCGGCATGGTCGTCCGATTTAGGCAGGCGGCGAGGGGCGTGTGCGGGATACTGGTGATGCACCCGGCAGGAAGGCTGGTTATGGGTAAGTTCACGTACGAGGGCGACCAGAAGGTCGAGATCGAGGACCGCGCTCTGACTCATGTTCAGCTCGTCATCACGGCGAAGCTGCGTCGCGGGGAGCCGTTCCCGTTCACCTGGCGGGAAGATGTCAGCATCGGCGGCGGCCGGACGACGGTGTGGATCCACCCGGGCAGTAACCTCGTGTTCAAGTACTACGGGAGCCGGACACCCCCGGTCAATCGCGCGTGGATAGATGCGTTGGCGTTCACGGCGAACTCGCCGGCCGGCCTCTTTGTGGTGTCGGAACCGGCGGAGGGCACCAGGGCGGAAGAGGACCTGGCACCTGCCTTAACGTGACCTGCTCGCGCAACCCCTTTCGCCGACGGATCGGGGTTGTCGTACGGTGCTCTCTATGCATGAGCGGACGGTGGAGCAGACCCACGTGAGCATCGACGGCTCTCGTTTCGTGGTGTCCCCGTCACAGGACGTGGATGCGCTGTGCGAACAGCTGGAAGCTGCCGTGGCGACGGCGGGACTATTTGTGCGGTTCACGACGATGGAGGGCCGCCAGGTGAGAGCGTTGATCACGCCGCGCAGCCGGGTGCTGATCACCGATGAGAGCGTCACGTACGACTCGGACGACTCGGTGTTGTCGCTGAGCGCGTCGGGGAACTGGGATCTGCTCTAGGCGTTGCTGGCCTCGAGCTCGGGCGTCTCCAGGACCTCGTCGACGAGCATGATCCCGCCGCTGGAGTTCGCGGTGTGCATGAGCTGCTCCACCCACTTCACGTTGATCTGAGGGGCTTCGGGTTCGTCGAACACGAACCGCAGCGGGATCGAGGGGTGAACCCAGATCGTGGAGCGCCCGCCGGGCTCGCCTTCGGGGTGCTTCCAGGACAGAGAGAACGACTCGTTGCGGCGGAGTTTGGTTGCGATGACGATCTTCAGGTGCGCGAGAGCACGGTCATCGATATGGATCGCATCATCGGATGCCCCGTAGTAGAGAGTCGCCATACGCTCACCATAGCGGCAGAGGTAACCGGTGCCGCACGAGATCGCGCGGTCGAAAACCAACGCGCGTCGGGAGGATTGTGACCACGGGACGCCGTCTCCCGATGCGCGGGGACGGGCGTTGGTGATCGGGCGGTTGCTGAAGACTCTGGGGGAGGGAAAGCAACCGCCCGACCGCGTCGAAGATACCGGTCCCCAGGAAGGTGCCTCCCACCCATCGATGTCGCAGACGCGAAACAACAGTCCCACCTTTCCCCATGCCGCACAAGGCTAATTTTGCGCCCGGGGTCCGCTCGGCCAGGGGGGACGGGGTCGTCAGGGGAGCTGGTCGAGGACGAGTTCACCCCGCGAGGCGACGTGCTCCATCATCCGTTCGATCCGTGCGGGGTCGCTGAGACGCAGCAGGGCATCGTCGAAGGCGAAGATGAGGGGGATGCTCGGATGCATCCAGATCGTTAGACGACTGGCCGGAGCCTCGTCGCGGGGGAGCCAGGTCATCATGAAGCTCTCTTGGCGGCGGAGCTTGGTGCCGATCACGATCTTCAGATGCGTCAGCGTCTCGTCGTCGATCTGAATCGGCGGCCGGGAGCTGTTGTATTCGAGTGTCCCCATGACGTGAACCTACTCGGTCCCCGCGGACATACGAACCGGCCACGAGATCTGGCACGGTGCAGGGATGGATCCCGATCACTCCTGTGCCTTTGCCGTCAGGATCGGGGTCGTGGGGGTGGGCCGCATCGGGGAACCGGCCAGCGAATCTCGCAGCGTCGATTCGGCACTCACTCCACGAGAACGACGGCCCACCAACGACCCGAGAAAGAGTCACGGTTGGCGAGCCGCCGTCGCGACAACGAATATTGCGAGTCTTCCCCCGAAGACGGCTAGCGGTGTCAATAGCTGAGTCTACGGGCTTCACCAACCAGCTCAGCATGGCTGCCTTGAACGCACAGCGTGTGGCCGGCGTGACTGCCGCAATTGTCCTCATGATGACCCTGGCCGCGTGCGGTTCCGGCGAGGAGATAGAGATGCCCGACGTCCTGGGATTGTGTGTCGTGTAGGAACTGGTGACATCCTTCCAGACCAGCCCTCCCGGGCTAGCCACGCTCGATGTCACCAGTTCCTACATCGGACCCGGGCACTATACCGGCTCGATCGCTACACATCAACCCAAGGCGAGCCCGTTGACACGTGGTTCCTGGGGGCGTTTGCTGTCTAGCGATGGGGCCGGCGTCGGAGAGGCCTTGCCAGAAAGACATCGAGCAACACAATCGGATCGGAGTGGACATGAAAGCAGTGGTGTATGAGGGGCCCCGTCAGGTCAGCACGAAGGAGGTCCCGGACGCGAAGATCGAGCGACCCACCGATGTGCTGGTCAGGGTAACGACGACGAACATCTGCGGCTCGGACCTCCACATGTACGAGGGGCGGACCTCCTTCGAAGTAGGCCGGACGTTCGGTCACGAGAACATGGGGGAGGTCATCGAGGTCGGTAGTGGCGTGGAGAAGGTCAGGGTCGGAGACCGGGTTGTGCTCCCGTTCAACATTTCGTGCGGATTCTGTAAGAACTGCGAACGTGGCCTGACCAACTACTGTCTCACCACCCAGCCCGAACCATCGTTCGCCGGTGCGGCCTATGGGTTCGCCGATATGGGTCACTATGGCGGTGGCCAAGCGGAGCTGCTCCGTGTGCCTTTCGGTGACCACAATGCGCTGCGCCTGGGCGAGGATGCGGAGGAGAGGGAGAACGATTACGTCATGCTCTCTGACATCTTCCCCACCGGCTACCACGCCACCGAGATGGCCGGCGTGATCCCCGGCGACAGCGTGGTGATCGCTGGGGCGGGTCCGGTCGGATTGATGGCCGCCCTGTCCGCAATGATCAAGGGCGCAGCAAAGGTGATGGTGGTCGATCGCCACCCTGACCGGCTCGCGCTGGCCGAGCAGATCGGTGCGATTGCCATCGACGACTCCAAGGTCGACCCCGTGCAGGCTGTTCTCGACGAGACGATGGGGCTCGGAGCTGACCGTGGTTGCGAATGCGTGGGCTACCAGGCCCACGATCCGCAGGGCAACGAGGACACCGCCGCCACGCTGAACATGCTCATCAACTCGGTCCGCTTCACCGGAGGAATCGGCACCGTTGGCGTGTTCATCCCCCAGGACCCTGGAGGCAAGGATGACCTTGCCAGGCAGGGCAAGGCAGCCATCGACTTCGGCACACATTGGTTCAAGGGGCAGACCATGGGAAGCGGTCAAGCCCCGGTCAAGCGGTACAACCGCCGGCTGCGGGACTTGATCGCGGCCGGCAAGGCGACCCCTTCCTGGATCGTCTCCCACGAAATCTCGCTGGACCAAGCCGCCGATGCCTACAAGAACTTCGACGCCAGGTCCAAGGGTTGGACCAAGGTCCTCATCAAGCCCGGCATGTCAAACGGAAAGAAGGAAAACTGAGATGGCAGCAGATCTTCAGGGCAAGAGGGTCGCGATCCTCGCCGCCGACGGAGTCGAACGCGTTGAGCTCGAGCAACCCCGCGAAGCACTGGAACGGGCCGGCGCTCAGACCGAGGTCCTCTCGATCCACGACGGCGAGATCAAGGCCCGTAAGAACGACCTGGATGAAGCGGGCACGTTCACCGTCGACGGGTTGGTCGCCGACGCCTCGGCGGGCGACTACGACGCCCTGCTACTTCCCGGCGGCACGGTGAACCCCGACCAGCTCCGGGTCGACAAGGACGCCGTTTCCTTCGTCCGCGACTTCGTCGAGAGTGGCAAGCCCGTGGCGGCGATCTGTCACGGTCCGTGGACGTTGATCGAGGCTGGCGTGGTCGGAGGTCGCACCTTGACGTCCTTCCCGAGCATCCGCACAGACCTGCGCAACGCCGGTGCGGACGTCGTCGACCAGGACGTCGTGGTCGACGGGAACCTGATCACCAGCCGCTCACCCGACGACCTGCCTGCGTTCTGCGACACGATCGTGGCGAAATTTGCGAGCAATTCGACCCAGGAAGAGGTGACGTCATGAGCGTGACAAAGGGACTGCTTGTCAGGGTGGAGGCCCTGCCCGGCAAGGAAGACGAGGTCCAGGAATTCCTCGGCATCGGGCGAGGGCTCGTCGAGGAGGAACCGGCCACCATCGCGTGGTTCGCGATCCGTCTCGGCCCGTCCTCCTTCGGGATCTTCGACGTGTTCCCCGATGACGCCGGCCGCGACGCGCACCTGTCCGGCGCAGTCGCTGCCGCTCTCGGCGAGCAGACGGGCAAACTGTTCAGCGAGCCTACGATCGAGAAATTGGACGTCCTGGGCTCCAAACTCCCCGCCTGACACCACAGACCGGGGAGTACTGGCCCAGAAAGGAGGGGTCGCTGCGCTCGGTGACTTCGGGCTTACACAGCCCGCTGACGTCGTGGCAGCGGCCCCTTCTCTTGCGGCCTAAACAGATCGGGGAACCGCGATGACAGGAACTGACGACGGCGTTGCCACGACGCGTTCACCCGAGGTAGCAGGGATCGGGGGCGGGATCGTCGGTCTGTCGACGGCGTACGCGCTGCGGGAGCAGGGCGTGCCGGTGCGCTTGTACGAGGCTGGTGTGCCCGGGACGGGTCAGTCCGCAGGCGAGTCGCGGATCTTCCGGCATGCCCACGACGACCCGCGACTCGTCGCTTTCGCGCGCGAAAGCCGTGGCGTATGGGATGAGTGGTCCGAACACTTCGACGTCGAGCTGGTCTCATCAGACGGTGTCCTGGCGATCGGAGACAGCGCCCTGGCGCGGCTGCGGGTGCTCGACCAGGTCGGCGGCGTGGAAGCGCACGAGATCGATGCGGCCGAGGTCGCCCAGCGGATGCCGCTGCTTGCTGGGTACTCGGGGCCAGCGGTGCTCGACGAGTCGGGCGGCGCGATCCGCACCCGCGCCGCGATCACGGCACTCACGGGTGCCCTCGCAGATGCGGTCACCACCGGTGAGGTCATCTCCATCGATCCCCGCGCCGACGGGACGGTCGAGGTGCGCAGCGTCACCGACCGGGCTGTTTACTCCAAGGTGATCGTGTGCGCCGGCCGCGAAACCGCCCGCCTGGCACGCAGCGTCGGCCTGTCGCTGCCGGTTCGCCTTGCCGCACACGTCAGGCTGACCTTCGACGTGAAAGCCGCCGGCCCGGAACGAGTCGCGTGCCTGCAGGACAGCAGCGGCGTCTTCGGCGAAGTCGGCGTCTACGCGACGCCGCTACCGGGCAACAGCAACTATTCGGTCGGACTCAGCGACACCGTCGGCGTCCGCGACGACGGAACTTTCATCGACCCGGCGGCGATTCGATCGCTGGACAAACGCGCACGCGAATACGTGACACGGGCGCTGCCCGGTCTCCACCCAGAGCCGCGCGACTTCCTTCACTGCTGGGTGACCGATCTCCCGTGGAGTGAGGACGGCGTGGCCGTGTGGGAGGCAGGCTCTGTCCTTTTTGTGGCCGGTCACAATTTGTTCAAGCAGGCACCTGCGCTGGGTCGTGCTCTTGCCCGGGCTGCGACCGGCGGCGGTCTCCGCGTCGAGCTCACGCCCGAAGCGCGCCTCGGCGAGGCCCAGAGCTAGGGCGTGTCTCCCAATCGCGGGGGGTGACCCGCGATTCTGGCCGGCAAACTGTTCAGCGAACCCACGATCGAAAAGTTGGACGTCCCGGCCTCTAAGCTCCCCGCCTGAGACTAGGCGGATTCCAGCGGTCGTTGCAACACGACGTCCTCTGAGCATACGAAAGTGCCCCTTCCGGTCGTTCGCCGGAAGGGGCACTTCTATCGTTACTCGAGAGTCGAATCAGGGTGCGATGGGGCGGATTGGAACGAGGCAGTCGACCTCGCCCTCTCGCTTGTAGTACTCGATGTGCGGTCGGTTATCGTCGTGATCCGCAAGGGCGAAGAGAGCATCGAATGCTGGAGCGATTTGCCCGTAGATTTCAGGTGCGTTGCCACGAAGTCGTAGGCGAAGGTAGGGGCCGCCGTGGATCGTCGTTTCGTCGAGGCTGAGTGAGTTGGCGGTGTCTCGGTCGAGGCGCACGGATGACAAGCGGTAAATATCGTTGCCGCCGAAGACGAGCCCCATCATCTTGCGGCCCTGCAGCGAGTCAAAAGCTCCTTCAAATTCAGGCCACGCGGTTTGCACTGCATCGACATCGAGAGTGACATCACGGCTGAGCGCCGGGGTGTCGGGGAGATCAAGAACATCGATTCGCCCAAGGGCGTGCGTGTGCGGATAGATCGTCATGCCCTCGTGTCTAGCATTTTTCTTGTCCCCAGCGACAGCCCCGGGCCGAGCCCCTTACCTGGCGCTGAGCAGACACGCCATCCGTTGAGTGGGAGTGTCCCAGTCGAGAGTCTTGCGGGGTCGCGTGTTCAGCTCATGAGCAACCATCTCGAGCGTCTCGGCCGAGTACTTTGACAGGTCGGTGCTCTTCGGGAAGTACTGCCGCAGGAGACCGTTCGTGTTCTCATTCGAGCCGCGTTGCCAGGGTGAGGCGGGGCCGCAGAAGTACACGGGCATGTCGGTCGACATGGTGAACGACCGGTGCTTGCCCATCTCGCTGCCCTGGTCCCAGGTGAGAGAACGGCGCAGGTGCGCGGGGAGCCGCTGAATCGTGTGTGCCAATGCGGCGCCGACGGTGACGGCGCCGTGGTCGTCGGGCAGGTGGACGAGCATCGTGAACCGTGTCGTGCGCTCGACGAGCGTGTCGATCGCGGAACCGCTGTTCTTCCCGATGATGAGATCGCCCTCCCAGTGGCCTGGAACGGCTCGCTCTTCAACCTCAGCCGGTCGATCACTGATCATCACCATGGGGCGCGGTAGCGCGGCTGGCGAGTCTGAGCCTGCTTGTGGGTCTTCCGGCGCAGTTCACCCCGTCCCTGGACGTAGAGGGCGAGGTAGATCGTTTCGTGGGCACGCGCACCTCCGGTCGGTCGGGGAAGTCCCGCTTGAGTGAGTGCACGATCTGCTCGGGGCTCCATCGGATCTCCAGTTTGCGCTGGATGTAGTCCCGAAGCTCGGGATTCTGTGCGATCTTCCCCGCCTTCGGCCGCGGCAGACGCGCCATCGCCCGGTCGTGCGCGGCATACGGACAATAGTCGCCCGACCGGGGGTGACTGTTCCGGCGAACCTCCCGGCTGATCGTCGACGCCGGCCGTCCCAGCTCGGCCGCGATCTTCCGCAGCGACCACCCCGCACGCAAGCTGTCGGCGATGAAGATGCGATCCTTCTCCACTATGATCCGGTCATGACTTCGTCTGATTCTTCACCCGCCGCCGACGCGCAGGTTCGGGTCTCGGGTGCTCGGGAGCACAACCTGCGGAATGTGGACCTCTCCGTTCCGCGGGACTCGTTAGTGGTGTTCACGGGTGTGTCGGGTTCCGGGAAGTCATCGTTGGCGTTTGGGACGCTGTACGCGGAGTCGCAGCGACGGTATTTGGAGTCGGTGGCGCCGTACGCTCGCCGTCTGATCGACCAGGCGGGCGTTCCCGATGTTGACTCCATCACCGGGATGCCGCCGGCCGTGGCGTTGCAGCAGCAGCGTGGAGGACGCAGTGCCCGGTCCACGGTGGGAAGCATCACCACGGTGTCCAGTCTCGTGCGGATGCTGTACTCCCGCGCCGGGGACTATCCGGATGGGCAGCCGATGCTCTACGCGGAGGATTTTTCTGCGAACACGGTGCAGGGGGCCTGTCCGGAGTGTCATGGCATTGGTCGTGTCTACGCGGTGCCCGAGGAGCGGATGGTGCCGGATCCGTCGCTCACGATCCGGGAGCGCGCGATCGCGTCCTGGCCGACGGCATGGCACGGACACCAGCTCCGCGACGTGTTGGTGGCCCTCGGCTATGACGTTGACGTGCCATGGAAAGATCTGCCACGAAAAGACCGGGACTGGATCCTTTACACGGATGAGACCCCGTTCGTTCCGGTCCACTCCCGGTTGACGCTTGCTGAGGCTCGCGCCGCGACCAAGGCCGGGGTCGAGCCGAGCTACTCGGGCACCTTCGTCGGAGCCCGCCGGTATGTGTTGGACACATTCGCGAACTCGAAGAGCGCGTCGATGAAGCGTCGCGTCGCGCAGTACCTCGACGCTGCCCTATGCCCGGTCTGCCACGGGAAGCGGCTGAAGCCTGAAGCGCTCTCGGTCACGTTCGAGGGCCTGGACATCGCGGAGTTCTCGCAGTTGCCGCTTCGAGAGCTTGCTGACATGCTCTCCGACGTTGTTGCGGAAGCGCAACAGGCCGAGACCGTTCCGAATGGTGCTGTGCTGCATGCCAATTCCCGTCGCACAGCCACGGAGCAGCGCATCGCCGCCGGAGGGTCCGCGCACGCCGCCGCACCCGATGTGCGCCGCACCGCAAACCGTTCGCCGGAGAAGCGCGCCGCTGCGTCTCGACTCGCTTCCGGGCTGATCGAGCGACTCCGCCCACTGACCGATCTTGGCCTCGGGTATCTGTCGTTAAGTCGAACCACCCCGACCCTGTCGGGTGGCGAGTTGCAACGAATCAGGCTCGCCACACAGCTCAGCTCCGACCTGTTCGGCGTCGTCTATGTCCTCGATGAACCATCCGCAGGCCTTCACCCACAAGACGTGACAGCGCTCTTGAAGATCCTCGACGGGCTCAAGAGAAGCGGAAACAGCCTGTTCGTCGTCGAACACTCCGTCGATATCATGCGGCACGCGGACTGGCTCGTGGACATCGGCCCCGGCGCGGGCGAGCACGGCGGCCGCGTTCTCTACAGCGGCCCTACCGATGGGCTTGCCGACGTCAAGGACTCAGTGACACGCGGCTACCTCTTCGGTGGAAGTGGACTGCCCCCGCACACCCCTCGCGACCCGCGCGGGTGGCTCCACTTGAAGGACGTGACTCGTAACAACCTGCACGGCGTCTCCATCGACATTCCCCTGGGTGTTTTCACCGCGGTCACCGGAGTCTCGGGTTCCGGCAAGTCGAGCTTGGTCAGCCAGGCCCTCCCGGCTCTCGTCGGTGACCGCCTCGGTCACAGCACTCCGGCGGAGGACGAACCGACCGGCGACGAGTTGCTCCTTGCCGATACCCCAGAGCGGCTCGACGGTGTCCTCGACGGCTCTCTCGAGGGGGTCCGGCGGGTGGTCAACATCGATCAACGACC
>NZ_QOAY01000183.1:23155-41308 GCF_003314775.1 Microbacterium sp. H6
TCGGACGAACCCCCCGATCGAACGTTGCAACATATACGGGCTTGTTCGACCACGTCCGTCGACGCTTCGCTGAGACGCCCGAGGCTCGCTCGCGTGGGTACAAGCCCGGCCGTTTCTCCTTCAATGTCTCCGGCGGCCGCTGCCCCACCTGTGAGGGCGAAGGGTCCGTGATGGTGGAGCTACTCTTCCTCCCATCCGTGTACACCGAATGCCCCGACTGTCACGGGACCCGGTACAAAGCCTCGACCCTCGAGATCACTTGGCGGGAGCGCACCATCGCTGACGTGCTCGCGATGAGCGTTGAGGAAGCCCACCCGTTCTTTGACGGTGAAGACGACATCACCCGCTCACTAGCTGCACTGTCAGACGTGGGCCTCGGATACTTGCGACTCGGACAACCGGCAACCGAGCTCTCTGGAGGTGAGGCACAACGCGTGAAGCTCGCAAGCGAGCTACAGCGCGCACAACGAGGGGACACCTTGTATGTTCTCGACGAACCAACTTCGGGCCTGCACTGCGCTGACGCTGACCGGCTCGTCACGCATCTGCAAACCCTCGTCGACGCAGGAAACACCGTCGTCGCGGTGGAACTTGACATGCGCGTGGTGGCAGAAGCCGACTACGTCATCGACCTCGGACCCGGCGCCGGCGATGATGGCGGCGCAGTCGTCGCCGCTGGAACTCCTGCACAAGTTGCCGAGAACGGCGTCGGCGCGTCCGCGGAATACCTTGCCGCGGCGATCAAACTGATCGTTGCGGCTACCTGAGCAGAAGAGCCGACGCTTGACAACCGATGACCCGGTACGCAGTCACAAGAGCACTGAGCAGCCAAACTTTCCACAGGCGAATCAAGTGTGTACACACCTCAGGGATCGGCTACGGTCGTCTGCGCCGCGAACGCCCAAGTTCAGTGGAGGGCGGCTTTCCACGCCTCGAGCCAGGGGATGACGTCGCGCAGGTCCTTCGTGTCAACGGCAGCGGACGCGGCCGCCCGAGCCGGGGCCCGGCGTTCAGAGTGAGTGATGTCGGCACGGCGGCGAACAGCGGAAGGTCGGACCGACTCTCACCGATGGCACAGCAGTGATCGATCGAGACGCCGTGCTCCGCCGCGAACTGGAGGGCGCGATCTCGCTTGTCGTACTCGTTGAAGTGCTCCGCCACGGTGCCGTCTCCGACGCCGTGTAATCGGCCCACTCTGGCGCCGGCGACTCGCCGAAGCCGAGCAGGTCGATGGCGATGCACCGCGGTGGGTGCGCTCGAGCAGCGGGATCACGTGGTGAAACGTCACCGACGAGGACGCGATACCGTGCAGCAGCAGCACCGTCGGGCCCTCGCCGCGTTCCTCGGCGATATGCAGCACCGGCATGCGGCGAAACCACCTCATTCGACGCAACGTCGAGCGGATCTCGCCCGCTACGCCCGCATGGGCCACCGGAGGATCCGCGGGTTCTCCCACGGCTGCCGGGTTCGGGGCGGCGTGCGGCGTCAGGTGTCCCTGGATGTCGGAGCTCATGCGCACACCCGACTGTGACGACCCTCGTTCAGGTACTCGTGGATCTGCCGGACCACACTGGCGCCCTCACCCACAGCCGAGGTCATTCGCTTCACAGACCCGTGCCGCACATCGCCGATAGCGAAGACCCCGGGGATGGTGGTCTCCAAAGAGAAGCGGGGGCTTCCTTCCGTCCGCGCGCCGGCCAGCTCCGCCTCCGCGCCGGTGAGGATGTACCCGTCAGGATCGCGTGCCACATCGACCTTCAATCCCGTCGTCGCCGGAGCGGCGCCGATGAAGACGAACACGTGCCCCACGCGGAGCTTCTCCAGCACGTCACCGTGACGGACTGTGACCGCTTCCAAACGGTTGCCGCCGTGTGCTTCCACGACCTCCGAGGACAGCAGCACGTTGATACGGGGGTGATGTTGGATCTGGTCCACCAGGTACCTGGACATTCCCGCTCCCAGGTCCGCGGCGCGCACCACAAGGTGCACACGGGAGGACGTGCGGGCAAGAAACAGCGCCGCCTGGCCGGCGGAGTTGCCGCCGCCGACAACAGCGACAGGTGTGTCTACGCACATCTGCGCTTCCTGCGCTGTTGCCGCGTAGAACACGTTCGAGGTCTGGAACCGGTCCAGCCCCGCGGCGGGAAGCGAGCGGTATCGCACTCCGGTGGCAAGGACCACCACATCTGAGGTGACCTCCCTGCCATCTTGGAAGATCACCCGGAAGCAGTCCTCATCTTCCACGACCTCCTGGACCGTGGTCGGGATGTCCAACGTGGCACCGAACTTGCGCACTTGCAGGAGGCTGCGGTCGGCGAGCTCAGTGCCGGAGATTCCGGCAGGAAACCCCAGATAGTTCTCGATCTTCGCTGACGTTCCCGCCTGCCCGCCGGTGGCGACCGTGTCGCACAGGTAGACCGACAACCCATCGGAGGCTGCGTACACCGCCGCGGCAAGACCAGCCGGCCCAGCGCCGACCACCACCACATCGCAGGTGGCCGGTGGGGCGGGCGGGCGCATCCCCAACTCTTCGGCAAGCCGTGCCGGGGTGGCACCCAGGACGGTGCGTGAGCCGCCGAGGATCACCAGCGGGAAGTCGGCGACGGTGGCGCCGAGCTGACGGACCAGCCGCTCCGCTTTCTCGTCGTCATCCAGGTCCACCAGCCGGTGGGGCAGCCGGTTTCGTGCGATGAAGTCCAGCAGATCCCGGGTCTGCGGGGAGAAGCAGGAGCCGACGATCCGCAGGCCCGCTCCCGCCCCGATGGCCAGGGAGCGGCGGATGAGGTAGGCCCGCAGGATGATCTCACCCAACAGCGGGTCCGAGGTGACGATGGCCTCCAGCTCATCGACGGGCACCTCCACCACCTCGGCGGCGCCGATGGCGGAGACGAACACGAAAGACGGTTGTCCTTCCAGCAGCCCGACATCCCCCACGAACCGGCCGCGGCCGTGCACCTCGACCGCCAACGACTCATCGGAGTGACGCGGATCCGCCGCAAGCTCGGTGTCCGCCGTCAGCAGGTGCCCTTCCAGGACGACATAGAGGGAGGACGGGTGCTCGCCGGGCTGGATGAGAACCTCCCCGTCGGTGAGGGTGCGGCGCTGCCCTCGTACGAGCAGCACCGCGATCTGCTCGTCGCTGAGCCGCGGGAAGGCGCCGATGGTGTCAGGCGTCTCGGCCTGAGCGACCTGGCGGCGGTTGGCGGCGGGCGTGTCACTCATAGGTACGCTTCGTCCACGTAGCACCAGCTCCAGTTCTCCCCCAGCTCCAGCGACCGCACGATGGGGTGCCCCGCCGTGAGCGCATGCGTGCGGGCGTGCCGCATCGGGGAGGAGTCGCAGCACCCGACCTTCCCGCAGGTGCGGCACATCCGCAGGTGCAGCCAGGGCGTGCCGGCCGCCACGCAGTCCCCACATGACCCGGGTGTCCGGGGACGGACCGGGCGGATGAGCGCGACGTGTGGGTCGACATATCTCATCGAGCAGCACCGGCCGAGTCAGCCTTCTTCTGCAGCGCCTCGTCCACCCAGCGCAGCAGCACGTCCGGCGGGGCGGCTCCGGATTGGCGGGAGAGCACGTTCCCCTGGTTGAGGATGAGCAGAGTCGGCACCGCCTGGACGGAGAACTTGCGGGCCGTCTCCGGCGCGGCGTCCACGTCCACTTTCACCAGCTTGAGCTTGCCGGCACGTTCCGTGGCGACCTTCTCGAGGGCAGGGCTGACCATCCGGCACGGTCCGCACCAGGTCGCCCACAAGTCCACGAGCACCACTTGCGGGGCCTTCTCGACCACCTCGGCGAAGTCCGCATCGCCCGCATCGACGATCCACGGCACGGCGCTCTTGCAGACGCCGCAGCGCGGGTACCCCGACGCGGCGGCGGGGACACGGTTCTTCTTCCCGCAGTTGGGGCAGGTCACAATCGCGCTCACGCCGTGTCCTCCTCTTCGACGGGCGCTGCGATGTTGAAGACGAGGTCGCCGTCGTGCACGTCCAGCGTGACCGTCGACCCGTCCATCACCTCCCCGCTCAGCAGCGCACGACCCAGTCGGGTCTCGATCTCATGGCTGATGTAGCGTCGCAGCGGACGCGCACCGTACACGGGGTCGTAGCCGCGGTCGGCGATGAGTTGGCGTGCCGCGGGCGTCAGCTCGATGCGGATCTGACGCTCGGCCAGCCGGGAGCGCAGGTCGGTGAACTGCAGCTCCACAATGTCCCGGATCTGTTCACGACCCAGCGGCGAGAACACCACGATGTCGTCCACCCGGTTGAGGAACTCGGGACGGAAGTGGGCGCGCAACTCACCGAGCACACTGTTTCGCACGTCGTCGGGGATCGCGCCCCCATCGGAGCCCAACAGGTGATGGGCACCGATGTTGGAGGTCATGATGACGATGGTGTTGCGGAAGTCGACGGTGCGTCCCTGGCTGTCGGTGATGCGGCCGTCGTCAAGGACCTGCAGCAGCGTGTTGAACACGTCCGGGTGCGCTTTCTCGATCTCGTCGAAAAGGACCACGCTGTACGGGTGGCGGCGCACCGCCTCGGTCAGCTGCCCTCCCTCGTCATACCCGACATACCCGGGAGGTGCACCGACCAGCCTGCTGACGGTGTGACGTTCCTGGTACTCGCTCATGTCCAGCCGGACCATCGCCGACTCGCTGTCGAACAGTGCTTGCGCGAGCGCTTTGGCCAGTTCGGTCTTTCCCACACCGGTGGGGCCGAGGAAGATGAAGGAGCCGATGGGTCGGCGCGGGTCGCGGATGCCGGAGCGGGCACGGATAATCGCGTCGCTGACGAGCGTGATGGCCTCATCCTGACCGACCACCCGCTCCTTGAGGGTGGCGTCCAGGGTGAGGATCTTGTTGCGTTCACCTTCCTGCAGCCGGGCCACGGGGATCCCCGTCCACGCTGCGACGATCTCGGCGATCTCGTCCTCGGTGACCACCTCCCGCAGCAGCCGCTGCCCGCCTTGTTTGGAGGTGAGACGCTCCTCCTCGGCGCGCAGGCGTCGTTCCGCGTCAGCGATAGCCCCGTACCGCAGTTCAGCGGCACGGTTGAGGTCGTAGGAGCGCTCAGCTTCCTCCGCCTCCCGCCGCAGCCGCTCCAGCTCACCGCGCAGCTCCTGGACCTTGCGGATCGCTTGACGCTCCGCCTCCCACTGGGCGCGCTTGGAGTCCGCCTCCGCCTTCAGGTCGGTCAGTTCCCGGCGCAGCTCCTCCAGCCGTTTCTTGCTGGCAGGGTCCGTTTCCTTCGACAGCGCCGCTTCCTCGATCTCCAGGCGGGTCACCCGCCGGGTCAGCTCGTCGAGCTCAGCGGGCATTGAGTCGATCTCGGTTCGCAGTCGCGCGCAGGCTTCGTCGATGAGGTCGATGGCCTTGTCGGGCAGGAACCGGTCGGAGATGTACCGGTGCGACAGCACGGCGGCAGCGACCAATGCGCTGTCCTGGATGCGGACACCGTGGAAGATCTCCAGTCGTTCGCGCAGGCCGCGGAGGATGGAGATCGCGTCCTCCACGTCAGGCTCCTCGACCATCACCGTCTGGAACCGGCGTTCCAGGGCAGCGTCCTTCTCGATGTGCTTGCGGTACTCATCGAGGGTGGTGGCACCGATGAGGTGCAGCTCCCCGCGGGCGAGCATCGGCTTAAGCATGTTGCCGGCGTCCATTGCCCCTTCGGTGGCTCCCGCCCCCACCAGAGTGTGGAGCTCGTCGATGAACAGCAGGATGCGTCCCTCCCCTGCCTTCACCTCTGCCAGGACTGCCTTCATTCGCTCCTCGAACTCGCCCCGGTACTTCGCGCCGGCGACCAGGGCAGACAGGTCCAGCGAGAACACGGTCTTGTCGCGAAGGCCCTCGGGCACGTCCTCACGCAAGATCCGCTGGGCAAGGCCCTCCACGATGGCGGTCTTTCCGACACCGGGCTCGCCGATGAGGACGGGGTTGTTCTTGGTCTTGCGGGAGAGGATCTGGATGACCCGGCGGATCTCCGCATCACGCCCGATGACCGGGTCAAGCTTGCCCAACCGGGCGTCAGCGACCAGGTCACGGCCGTACTTCTCCAACGCCTCGTACGTCTGCTCGGGGGTGGCGGAGTTGACGTGCTGGTTGCCGCGGATCTTGGTGAGCGCGCTGAGGAAGCTCTCCCGGGTGACACCGTGCCCGCGCAGCACGCGGGACGCGGCACGGTTGGAGGAGTCGTCGGCGAGGGCCAGAACGAGATGCTCCACGGAGATGTAGGAGTCTTTCAGCCGCTTTGCCTCCCGCTCCGCCCGTTCCAGGGTGGAGGTGAGGCTGCGGCTCAGATACACCTGACCGGTCTGCGGGGAGGACCCGGAGACGCTGGGCTTGCGGGCGATCTCCGCTTCGACGTCGGCGCGTACCGCTTCCACGTCAGCACCCGCTGTCTGCAGAAGTCGGGGAACCAGCCCCTCCTCCTGCTGGAGCAGTGCGAGCAGGAGATGCTCCTCGTCCGTTTCGATCTGACCGGCCAGGACCGCGATGCTCTGGGCCGAGGTGAGCGCTTCCTGCGACTTCTGAGTGAGTGAGTTCATGTCCATGGGGTGTCTCCTTCGAGTCGGATGGTCCGGTGCTGCTCGAGCTGCTCGATGCGGGCGAGCAGGTCGAGCACGAGTGCGATGCCGGCGTAGTTCACGGCAAGATCGGAGTGCAGACGCACGATGGTGTGCACGCGGGCGGGGACGGTACCGGCGAACCACAGCCGGCCGCTGGTGTCGACGTGGGCGGTGACCAGCCCCAGCTCGACGAACTTCCGCAGCGTATCCGGGTGGATACCTGCGGCCACGGCGGTCGCCGCCAGGTCGGCCCGGGCGACACGGACGGGCAGGTGATGTGAGGTCATGATCCTCTCCTGGCATCAAACGACGATTCGTCGCGGAGCTGTTCGAACAGCTCCTTCTCCTTCTTGCTGAGAGTGCGCGGAACGACGACCTTCACCCGCGCATACAGGTCTCCCGGCTGTCCTCTGCGGGGCATCCCCTGCCCGCGCAGGCGGAGCCGCCTGCCAGTGGACGAGCCGGGCGGAACGTGCACGGTGACCGGGCCGCCGGGGGTGGGCACGCTGACATCCGCGCCCAGCGCCGCCTCCCACGGTGAGATGGGAAGGTCCGTTTCGATGTCCGCGCCGCTGAGCCGGTACCGCTTACTGTCCTTCACGCGCAGCGTGACCAGCAGGTCCCCGTCCTGTCCATCGGCGCCCGCTCCGCCTGCGCCCGAGATCCGCAGCCGCTGCCCGTCGACAGCGCCCGCTGGGATGTCGATGGTGTACTCCTGCGCGCCGCCGTACGGGGACGCGACCTGCACGGTGCGACGCCCGCCCCGGTAGGCCTCCTCGACGGTGATCTCCAGCTCCGCGGTGTGGTCGGCGCCGCGACCGAAACCACCGAAGCCGCCCCCGAAGAGGTCCTCCCAGTTCGAGCTCTGCGCGCCGCCCCCGCTCCACGTGTATCGGGTGCCCCCGCTGCGGCGCGGCTGCTCGGAGGAGCGAGCCGCGTCCGCGGCGGCGTACTGCCGGAAGTTCTCACCGAACCGGTCGTACTGTGAGCGGGTTTCCGGGTCCGACAGCACATCGTGGGCTTCACTGATCCGTTTGAAGGTCTCCTCCGCCCCCGGGGTCTTGTTGACGTCCGGGTGGAACTTGCGGGCCTTCTCCCGGTAGGCGCGGCGGATCTCCTTCTGATCCGCCGACCGGGAGACCCCGAGCGCGCTGTAGAGATCCTCCGCCATCTCCTACTCCTCATCCGGCCTGCGGGTGACCACGACCGCAGCCGGTCGCAGCATCCGCTCAGGCGTTCCGAACCCGGGGCGAGTGACGGCGAGGATGCTGCGCGGCGGGACGCTGGCATCCTCGACCACCGAGACCGCCTCGTGCAGCTGCGGGTCGAACTCCGCACCGTCGATGACAATCTCGGGGTACCCGAGTGCGCGCAACGCATCAGCGGCCTGCGCCCGGATGGCCTGCATGCCACCCAGAACGCCCTCGTCAAGGTCCACCCCGAAGCTGAGCGCCCGGTCCAGCCCGTCGACGACGGGCAAGAAGGCTTTGGCGGTGTGCCGCCGCTCCTGCTCGCGGACCGTCTGGATCTCGCGCGCCATCCGTTTGCGGAGGTTGTCGTAGTCCGCCGCCGCCCGGCGCCACCGGTCCTCGGCCGTCTCCAACTGGGCGGCGACCGCTGCTTGCGCGGCGCGGATCTCCTCCGGGGACACGTCGGTGAGGTCGTCGTTCAGCAGGTCCACGGCCCGCGTGTCCTCGTTCTGCTCCTCGACCATCGCGATCCTCCCTCCGTGCTACTTGTCGAATTCGGCGTCGACGACGTCGTCTTCGTCGTCCTGAGCGGGCTGCTCAGCGTGGCTGGCGTTCGCGCGGGCCGCAGCAAGGGACTGCGCAACCTGCAGCAGCTCGCCGGTGCGCTCTTTCGCTTCCTGCTCGCCGACGTTGTTCTGCACTGCCTCGCGGGCCTGCGTGATGAGCAGCTCCGCGCGGGCACGCTCGTGCTCCGGTGCAGCGTCGCCGAGCTCACGCAGTACCCGCTCGACCTGGTAGGCGGCGGAGTCCAGCTCGTTGCGGGCGTCCACGGCCTGGCGCAGCGCCTGGTCGTCAGCACGGTGCTGCTCGGCTTCCTTAATCATCCGGTCGATCTCGCCCTGGTCCAGATTCGAGGTGTCGCTGATGGTGATGCCCTGCTCGGTGCCGGTGTCCTTGTCCTTCGCCGTCACGTGCAGGATGCCGTTCGCGTCGATGTCGAAGGTGACCTCCACCTGCGCTTCACCGCGAGGAGCGGGGCGGATGCCGGTGAGCTGGAACCGGCCCAGCACCCGGTTGTCTGCGGCGTTCTCCCGCTCGCCCTGCAGGACGACGATCTCCACCGACGGCTGGTTGTCTTCGGCCGTGGAGAACACCTCGCTGCGTCGGGCGGGGATGGTGGTGTTGCGTTCGATGATCTTCGTCATCACGCCACCGCGGGTCTCCACACCCAGCGACAGCGGGGTGACATCCAGCAGCAGCACGTCGTCGACGTCGCCCTTGAGGACGCCCGCCTGGATGGCGGCGCCCACAGCGACCACCTCATCGGGGTTCACCGTCATGTTCGGCTCCTTGCCGCCGGTGAGCCGCTTGACGAGCGCTTGGACAGCGGGGATGCGGGTGGAACCGCCCACGAGGATGACCTCGTCGATATCGTTCTCGCTGACCTTCGCGTCGGCCATCGCCTGACGCACCGGACCGAGGCACCGCTCAACGAGGTCAGCGGTGAGGTCTTCGAACTTGGACCGCTTCACGGTCATGGTGAGGTGCCTGGGTCCGCTGGCGTCGGCGGTGATGAAGGGCAGGCTGACCTGGGTCTGGGACACCGAGCTGAGCTCGACCTTCGCCTTCTCGGCCGCCTCGAACAGTCGCTGCAGCGCCTGCGGGTCGTTGCGCAGGTCGATGCCGTTCTCGTTCTTGAACTCGTCGGCAAAGTAGTCCACCAGCCGGCGGTCGAAGTCGTCGCCGCCCAGGTGGGTGTCACCCGCGGTGGATCGCACTTCGACGACCCCGTCGCCCACGTCGAGGAGGCTGACATCGAACGTGCCGCCACCGAGGTCGAAAACCAGGATGGTCTCGTGGTTCTTCTTGTCCATTCCGTACGCCAGTGCGGCGGCGGTGGGCTCGTTGATGATGCGCAGCACCTCGAGCCCGGCGATGCGTCCGGCGTCCTTGGTCGCGGTGCGTTGGGCGTCGTTGAAGTAGGCGGGAACGGTGATGACGGCCTCGGTCACCTTCTCACCGAGGAACTTGCTGGCGTCGTCGACGAGCTTGCGCAGCACCTGGGCGCTGATCTCCTCCGGCGCGTACTGCTTGCCGCGGATGTTGAACCGTGCTTCGCCGTTGGGGCCTTCCACGACGTCGAAGCCGACGGCGTTGGCTTCCTCCTTGATCTCGTCGAAGGACCGGCCGATGAACCGCTTGGCGGACGAGATGGTGCCCTTCGGGTTGAGGATGCTCTGCCGGCGGGCAAGCTGCCCCACCAGCCGTTCACCGTCCTCGGTGAAAGCGACCACCGACGGGGTAGTGCGGGCTCCCTCCGCGTTCGGGATGACCTTCTCCTCGCCGGCCTCCCAGACGGCGATAACGGAGTTCGTGGTTCCCAGATCGATTCCTACTGCCTTGGCCATGATGGTTGTTCCTTTCTTGTCACGTGAGACACGTTGCAGGGGTCGTCAAAGAGCGCGCCAGGATCGGCGCAGGCGCAGGGCTGAGTGCCCAGAGTCAGGAAGCAGGCTGCTTCAGGGGGATCTTTCCGGACGGCGGGCTGCTCGATGGGCATCACCACCCGCAGGACGCCCAGGTCGCAACTGGCGGTGACGCTGTCGCTGTCGATGCCGGGCGCCAGTCCCAGCAGCCGCATGAATTGCCCGTGGGGGCCGTTCGGCGGTGAACCACTTCGCGCCGGCGGTCCCGGACTGGGCCGCTGACCGCGCGGACGGTGAGCGGCTGGCCGCCCACCCAGCTCGATGGACTCCGAGTCGATGCCTGGCAGGTTCGCCTCAGGAACGTACTCGTCGCCCGCTCGGGACAGATCGACCGACATCGAGCGCGGATCCATCTGCTGAGCGATGCGCAGGTCCGCACATGAGGTCACCATCTCACCACCCCCTCCCATTTACGCTGAGTCGCTATAACTCCGCTGCCGATGTTTGTTCGACGGTCGGAGGTGTAGAACCCACCAGGACGATGTGGTCCAAGCAGAGGCGCGAACGAAACTCGTTCTGGCGCCAGCATGGACCCCACGTAGACATTTCGCAAGACATTTGCCTGACGAACGGAGCCTGACCCGCTTTTCCGGACACCGACTTTGAGGCGATGATCGTCTCGGAAGGAGTCCGTGACATGCCTGCTGCCCACCCGCCGGAGTTCCGGCGTCGAGCCCTCGATCTTGTTGCTCAGGGCAATCCCGATGCGCAGACCGCGCGTGACCTCGGGATCAGCGAATCCTGCCTTCGGAACTGGATGAACCGTGACGCTGTCGACTCCGGCCGCAAGGCCGGGGTCACCACCGACGAGCACAAGGAGCTCGTCGAGTTGCGGCGCCGGAACCGGGTGAATGGGCGAGCCGGCCGCCGTCACGGCGCGCGATCGCGGATGCGGAACTGACGACCACGATCCGCCGGATCCACTCTGACTCGCGGGAAACCTACGGTGCTCCGCGGGTGCTCGCCGAGCTCCGGCTCGGACTCGGCGTTCACGTCAGCCGCAAGCGCGTCTCGCGCGGCTGATGCGACTGGGCAGGCTGGCCGGAGTCTCGCACCGCCGGAAGCGGCGCGGCTGGAAGCCCGACACCGCCACGCACGAGGACCTCGTGAAGCGGCAGTTCCGCGCTGACGCGCCCAACCGGCTCTGGTTCTGCGACATCACACAGCACCGCTCGAGAGACGGATAGGTCTACTGCGCCGCCGTCATCGACGCGTTCAGCCGCCGCATCGTCGGCTGGTCGATCAGCGACCGGATCACCGCCGAGATCGTCGTCGACGCGCGGCAACGGACTCCCTCTGGTCACGCTGATCACGCCCGGGCAGGCCGGGGACTCGCCGATGTTCCTGCCGCTGATGGCGCACCTGCGCGTCGGCCGCGACACCGGTAGGCCGCGCACCCGACCCGAGGCGGTCCGCGCCGACAAGGCGTACTCGTCCCGCGCGATCCGCGGCCATCTGCGCTCCCGTGGAATCAAGGCCGCGATCCCCGAGCCCGACGACCAGAAGGGTCATCGCAAGCGTGGCGGGTCACGAGGCGGCCGCCCGGTCGGACTCGACGCCGCCGACTACAGGAACCGGAACGTGATCGAGCGCCGATTCTGCCACACCAAGCAATGGCGAGGGCTCGCCACCCGCTACGACAAGCACGCGGTCATCTACCGCGCAGCCGTCCTCATCCACGCCGCGATCAGCTGGATTACAGAGCGGGGCCTATATCGCACCCTGCAACGGCTAGAGAACTCCGGCTTCCTGATCAGTACGCAGGTCGAGGCCCACCGCACCGGAGCTAGTCGAAAGACCTTCACCGTCACCGACACCGGAAAGCGATTCCTCAGCGAGATCTCTGGACGGCTAATCACGCTGACGGAGACGGGTCCTTCAAGACGCTAGCGGCGTCGGCGTCGGCGTCGGCGTCGGCGTCGGCGTCCTTGCCCGTAGAGCAACAGCAGCCCGCAATCCCCGGGGCTCGAAAGCCACGCTGGGCGTCCAAGGTCGGACGTTCCTGGACGCATTCACGACCAGCTCGCCTGAAATTTCCGATGACAGGTAACGCCGAAAGGAGCGCGACATTTAACGCCCCAACTCACAGGCTCGCCGCGTGGGCGTGCGCGGGGTGTCTCGGTAGGGGATCGGCTTACGGCACGGCGGTATGGTCAAGCGGATTTCCGGGTGATGCCGGCCGTAGGTGATCATGCAGGCCTCGACTCCTACCCGGGCGTCACCGCCTTCGTCCCTCACCTGCGTTGAGCCCGCATAGGGTTGGCTACGTGGACCAGGTCATCCTCATGTGCGGTCCGGCTGGATCGGGGAAGTCGACCTACGCGCGTGGCCTGGAGGCCCGGGGCTATGTCAGGGTCTCGTTCGACGGCGAGGCGTGGGCCCTCGGGCACCGGACGCACCCGATCGGCGACGACGCGCGCCAGGTCGTCAACGGAACGCTCCAGGACAAGCTCGTCGACTGTGTGAAGCAGGGGAAGGGCGTCGTCGTGGACTCCTCGTTCTGGTCCCGTGCCTCGCGCGATGAGTTCAGGCGGCTCTGCGCCCCCTCGGCGTCGTCCCGGTCGTCTACTACCTGGACACCAGGCGGTCGATCCTCCTGGGCAGGTTGGCCCAGCGCGAGAACTCCGGCCCGGACGACATCGCTGTGTCGCGCGAGCGAGCGATCGCGTACATCGACGGGTTCGAGACGCCCACACCTGAAGAAGGCCCACTCAGGATCGTCCACGTGACAAGCCCGATGTGATCGTGGCTGCGCCCAGACCGGCGCCACGCCCACGCTGGTCGCCCTCCTGACTCGAAGGGGTATCCCCGGTGGGCGGTCTCGCAGAGACACATCACAGTCGCCGATTCTCATTGCCTGCCCCGGCTTCATTCCTCAGCTACAGCTCGCACGCCTGCGTCGGATCTGCTCATCGACCGGCGCAATTCTCGAGCCGCCGCTGCGGTCTCAAGAAACCTCTCCGTCGGCGCCGCCCATTCAAGGACCTGCCGAGGCCGTTCGTTCAGGAGCCTCTCGATGCGTTCGAGCTCGTCGTTACTCGTCGCGTTCATGTTCGTGCGTCGCGGGAGGTACTGGCGCAGGAGGCGGTTAGTGTTCTCGTTGGTGCCGCGCTGCCACGGGCTGCGGGGGTCGCAGAAGTAGACCGGGGCGTCGATGAGTGCGCTGAGGAAGGCGTGGTCGGCCATCTCGCGGCCGCGGTCCCAGGTCAGGGACTTGCACATGCCGGGTGGGACGTTGAACAGGGCGCGGGCGACCGCGATGCTGACGTCCTTGGCCTTGATCCCGTCGGGCAGCGGCACGATCTTCAGGTAGCGGGTGGTGCGCTCGACGAGGGTCGCGACCGCGCTCGGGCGCTTGCCCATGACGAGGTCACCTTCCCAATGACCCGGCTCGAGCCGGTCGGTCACGGTGGCGGGGCGGTGGTGGATGGAGACCATGTCGCGCAGATGCCCTCGCCCCATGCCTGCCACACGACGTCCTGTACTGCCGCTGGCAGCGACGTCACCACACTCATCCCAGCCTCCACGACAACGCATCATCTACCCTCGTGGTGCGTTGGTGGGTTGAGACCGCCATCGTTTCGGTGCGACTGTCCGTCAGCCGATCTAGAATGTACGCAGAAGCAGTATCCCTCCAAGTCTGCATAGCAGCGGAGGGTGCAATACCCCGACTGCGTAGCAGCGGGGATACCCCGCGTAGCGGGGTATCGATGAGATCCCAAGCCGGCGGGACCGGCACCCTGTCTCATCGGCGGAGAGGCTGCAAGCCGGCGGGACCGGCACCCTGTCTCCCCGCAGGTGGTCTGCGCTCGCGCCGTCATCTCCCGTCCTCCCCGTGGGTCGGGGCAAGATGTCCGCTGATTCGATCGCAGCTTGCGGATTAGTCCGCCCACCAGAAGCCCTAACTGACCTGTCTTTCCTGACCGGCGCCGGGCGACGGGGCGCTAGCGCCAGTTCGGAGACACGGTGCCCGACTACCTCTCGCAGCTCCTCGACGCCGCCCCGCCCGCATCAGTCGTCGCCCTGGCCACTGCAGTCAGTGCCCGCTACTGCCTCAAAGTGTTCCTAGCGATGGTGGCGACCTTCGGACGGGGCGAGACCCGGAAGAACGCCGAGCGCGTGCTGAAACTCCTGTTGGGACCAAAGCGACCGCGTGGTTCATAGCGACCGATTGACCGTCGGCACCGCGGTTCGCACCGTAGTGCAGCACTGATCCCGCCGAAATCGATCATTTACGGCGCGATCTAGTGCCTGCCTAGGAGTTCCCGTCACAAACGTTCGCCGCAACCGCCAAACGACAAGGGCTTTCGGCTGATCTCGGACTGTCCCGCTCGTCTCTGCCCCGTCCGGGGTATGAGGTGACGTTGGTAGACAGTTTGGACGGTTACCAGGCGTAGACGTTCTCGGAGATCTTGACCGCCCCTTCCGGTGCTTGAACTCCGTCGACCACGACTTGGTACTTGCCTGCCAGACCGTCGACCCCGACCGTGCCGCCACCGCAGCCCACCACCCACTCATCCTTGCCTGCGTCCGCGACAAGACAAACGGTTGAGTTTTCGAGGCCGCGAGCGAGCCAGAGCGAAGTGCCCGCATGCTCCCCGACGTAGCGACTCGTCGATACGTCGACGTCGTCATACGCATAGTCCGTGAGTTCCGGCAACTCATCGCGGCTTTCTCTCTCCCCTTGAAGGTCCGAGAATCCGACCAGGTCAGTACTGCAGCCAGAGAGAAGCGTGATCGACGCGAGAACCAGAGCTGTCGCAGAAGCGTAACGGAGGCGAGGCATGGCCCCCATCTTGGCTCACCACAAACAAGAGCACCACAGGTCGACCGCCAGGCAGCCGATAACGATCGTTTCCGGCGAGCTCGCATCCCACGTCCTTAGACGCCTGCCGCTAGTGCTCGCCGGTACCTGCTTTCGGCAGGCGTTTCTGGCTTGTCCCCCCATCGGGCATTATCCACTCGGAGCCTCGAGGGCTCGAATGGCGATCCATCGACTCGGAACCCGTCATCGCCGCTACGCCAATACGTTGAGTCCCAGCCCGATCGTGAAGGCTGCGAGGAGCACGACAGCCACGATGCCCGCGAGAGTCCGGGTGCTAAACGTGGTGCGCAGGAGAGCGAGCATTTTGACGTCGACGAGGGGGCCGACGAGGAGGAGGGCGACGACTGATCCTGCGGAGAAGAATGACGCGAACGACAGGGCAAAGAACGCATCCACGTTCGAACAGATCGATACGACCATCGCGATCAAGATCATTGCCACGATCGACATGACTGGATTGGATCCGACAGACAGGAGAACCTCACGGGGGATTAGCACCTGAATGGCACCGGCTAGTGCGCAGCCGATCACGAGTGCGGGCATGACTGCGCGGAACTCGACGACGAACTGGGTGAGGCTGCGCCGACCGCGGCCACGGCTGCCTGACTCGTGGGCGGCTCTGTCGCATGTATCACGGAACTGGTCAGTGAGTAGAGTTCCCGGATCGGGGTGACGGCTGTACAGCCAGCCGATGAGGTTGGCGATCGCGTAGCCGCCGAGAAGGCGCGCAATCAGGATGCCGTCATCGAATCCGAAGGCTTGGTGGGTCGTGAGAATGACGATCGGGTTGACGATCGGGGCTGCGATCAAGAATGTGAGCGCATCCGGGACAGTGAAGCCGCGCATCAGCAGTCCCCGAGCAAACGGCACGTTGCCGCATTCGCAGACCGGGACGAACATGCCCAGGAGCGAGAGCACCATCCGACGCAGCCATGCCCGTCGCGGCATCCAACGTTCGAGCACCCCGGCGGGAATCCACACCTGCACGATGATCGACAAGACCACGCCGAGCGTGACGAATGGCATCGACTCAATGAGGACGCTGACAGCGAGTGTGAGGCCGTCCTGCGCGCGGGTCGGGAGGGAAACCGGGAAGAACGTCGGCGCGAAAATTTCGATCAGCAATAGTGCCGCAATCACGCACACGCCGACACCGACCATCGCCCACGCAGCACGCGAGCGAGCAGCAGGAGGTGCCCCGCTGCTCGCCCTGGTGGTCACCTGCTCCGGGTCAGGCAACCGCGTCACTCGTGCTCGACTCATCGCAGCCCGAATGCGCCACCGCTAACCAGGATGAAGATGCCCAGACCGATCAGAACGAGCGGGAACAGCACGTGTTCCCAACGTTCCAGGATCTCCGCGATCGGTCGACGAGTAGCGATGAACTTTGCGACAACGACCAGGACCGCAACGAGGGCCAGGAACACCACGCAGTACGCGACGACCGCGGCGGGACCCACGCTGAGGAACACGGGGACGTAGACGCCGATGTTGTCACCGCCGTTGGCGAAGGTGACCCCGGCCACAGCCCAGACCGCGACCTTTTTTCCTTCGATCTTGCCCTCGTCGTCATCGTCGTCGTCGCGATTGCGCCACGCCTGCCATGCCGCCCAGAGACCCAAACCCAGGGGGATGAGGCCGAAGTAGGGAATGACTTCAGGAGGGAGGAACGCTCCTGCGCCGAGAGCAACGAGTACGGCGGCGCCGAGGATGCCAGCGAACCCCAAATACTGTCCGAGCAGAATCCGGGTCGTTGTACCTCGTTGGCCCGCACCTCGGGCGAAGAACAGCGAGAGCACGATGATGTCGTCGATGTTCGTTACCAGGAACAGACCAACTGCTTGCAGGATGGAGAGGAAGATCATGCGCTGACCTCCATCGTGCAGCAGTCCGCAACTGTGCACGTGGGGTCGATGCACTCGGCCTCGTGATCCACGGCCAGGGTCGTATCCAGTAGAGCGGTCAGCGCCGTGGTCAGCCGAGGATCTGCGACCTCGTATCGAGTGCGCCGCCCCTCGGGCTCTGCCACGACGATGCCGCAGTCACGGAGGCACGTGAGATGGTTGGAGACGTTCGATGGGCTCAGGCCCAGCTCGCGGGCGAGCGCCGCCGGATAGATCGGGCCGTCAAGCAGCGACATAAGAATGCGTGATCGCGTCGAGTCGGCCATAGCGCGGCCGAGGCGATTCATCACGTCCAAGCGAGTAGTAATAGTCAGCACTCAATGAATATACACGCTTGGATGTATTATCGAGTGCGGCGCCAGATCCTCCGAATGGGCGCGATCCGAAGCGTCTGGACTACAAACGCTCAACGTCAGGAATCCCCTCGTGCACACCTCATCACTCCTACCGGAGCACCGTGCTGGCGCCCGCCATACCTACCGCATGAGTGGCGCCTGGTGAGGCGGGATCGAGGTCGGAGGCTGGTTGTTGCGCTCCTGGTCGCATTCAGCATGACGGTGATCGACCAGGGTTCGAAGGCTCTAGCCCTGACCCGGCTCAGCGAGCACGAGCGCATTCCCCTAGTTGGTGACCTGTTGGGCCTCCAGCTGGCATTCAATCCCGGCACAGTCATGTCGCTCGGGTCGGGGAGCACGTGGGTGTTTACTGTGATCGGAACCACAGCGACGATCGCACTCCTCTACGCTGCGTGGCGATCCAAGTCGATCGTGTGGGCGGTCGCTATCGGATTCGTCTGGGGCGGAGCAGTGGGCAACCTCATCGATCGCCTCCTTGCCCCGCCGGGATTCGGCGTCGGTCACGTGACCGATTTCCTCGCCTACGGCAACCTCTTCATTGGCAACATCGCGGATATCTCCATCGGCATCGGCGTCGGCCTGGGCCTCATTCAGATCATCCTGAATCCCCGCCCTGAGCTTCCCCGTGGACAGTCTCCTGGTGCCTGACCTCCGCAAACTCATCTCGTCTTTACCGTAGTCATCTGTTTGCCATGTCCGCGTGAATCTCCTCCCCGTGCTGGGACGCTCGCGCTGCATGGGTCACGCGAATATGGCTTCAGCGCCCGCCGAAATCGATCGTTTTCGGTGGGACGACCGGCACCGCCGCTCAGGTGCGCGACACGC
>NZ_QOAY01000183.1:41330-50226 GCF_003314775.1 Microbacterium sp. H6
AAACGATCCGCCGAAACCCCCTGCCGAAACCTAACCGCGCCGGAACATCGGCAGTACCGTTTTCGGCATGGCACACGAAGTCGGATACGCCCGCGTCTCGAAACGAGACCAGAACCCCGAGGCGCAGGAAGCCGAGCTGCGCGCCGCCGGCTGCGAACGCGTCTTCGTCGACCACGGCGAGTCCAGCCGAGTCACCGACCGACCGCAGTGGCTCGCCTGTCTCGACTACCTCCGACCGGGGGACACCCTCAAAGTCCGGCGCCTCGACCGTCTCGCCGGCAGTGAGCGCATCCTGATTGAAACGCTGCAGGATCTCGACACTCGCCAGGTAAACATCGTCAGTCTTAGCGAGCCCCTGATCGACACCACCACCCCGATGGGGCGGGCGCTCTACGGCATCGTTGCGGTGTTCGCGCAGCTCCGCGTCGATACCATCCGAGACAACACGCAGCGTGGCCTCAATTTCGCGCGCAGCCAGGGCCGCGTTGGCGGCCGTCCGAGCGTGATGACGCCCGAGCGGATCGCGACCGCGGAGCGCATGCGCGCCGAACACGCGAGCTGGGAGAGCATCGGCCGTGTACTCGGAGTGGGTGCGTCCAGCGTGCGCCGAGCGCTGCGATCCAGCTAAAGGTAGGTGGATTGCGCTCCCTCAAGGGTCAGAGTGCCCTTCCGAAGTTGCTCGACTGGTGTGTCCGCGCTGGCTGACGGTGAGGTAGTCCACCATTCCAAGATCTGCCATCGGGCATCCTCCGCCTCAGCCCCGTCAGTCGTCAGATGAGCATAGAAATCAGCATTGATATCGCCGACAACGGAGTGAATGTTCCCAGAGTCGTGATCGAGCTGGAACGACGGAAAGAGCTTCGCTTCGCCCATTGTCACCCACACCAGGGCATGGCGACTTCGAAGATAGTTCAGCCAACTGCGGCGTTCCTTGGGCTCGCGACTGTGGAGGAGTTCTCGCATCGTCGAGGTGCTGGCCAGGTTGAGATCGGCCAACAGGCTGACGCGCTGGGCTACTTTCGGATCTCTCTGATAGTTCTCTCGCCACATGTCAGCGGTTTCCCACCCGGGTGGAAACCCGAGTGCGTCAAGATCAAGCCCCAGCTTGTCGGTACGCGACTGGATGAAAGGTTGGATGCGCGTCCTCCAGTCGGCCGCGGGCGCAACTCTCGCCAGCAGAAACGTGAGTACGGAGATCGTGCCGTACAGACGGCGTTGTGACTTGCTGGCGAGATGGGCTAGGTCGGGGATGTGAGCTGCGGAAGCTAGCTCCACGTCGAAACTGCGGTTCCACATACGCGAGTGGTGCGAGCAGAGGTTCCGAATGTAACGAATGTGGTTGAGCCAGTTCGACAGCAGTGTTGCATCACCTTTGCCGTCCTTGCCGATGAGGTCCAGGCTGGCAGCGATCCGCTCGCGATCATCTTGTGCGGCGCCGCCGTACAGTTGCGCGAGCGTGCCGAAGGACATGACCTCGGTCGCCACCCACACCGGCAGGTGCGGGCCGTACTTGGAACGAAAATGAGTGGCGAACGCCTCCTGGGAACGGCGTTCCTGGTCATCGAAGCGCTCCAGCCATTCCTGATGACGCGTCTTTGAGGGGACCTGCTCGACTGGGTCGGTCTTGGCGTCCCCCTGCGCGCCCACGCCCGAATGGGTTGTTTCTCCTGACTCCGCCTGCGCCGGCGCCAAGACGAATCCGGGGTCCAAGGCAGTGGGCTGGCGGTGCGCAAAAACGTCTCGCCGTCCTAGCGTATGCCCAACCTGAAACCGAAGGGCTACCTCAACTGCTTCCAGGGCATCAAACAGGGAGGCACGGAGTTCGCGATCGAAGTCGTACACCGAGCAGACATGGGCGAGCGTCGTTCCGGGCCGGACGGAAGATTTCACGATGGTGTTACCGACACCGTCGATTTCTCGCTCTCGATACGGATACCAGTATCCCGACAGTCGGTAGTAGCCGATGCGGCTTAGCAGCGTTTCCGCTGTCTCCTGGTCCCCAACATCCATGCCCCGCGACGCGAGCAAGGCAACCTGTTCGCGCACCGTCTTGAACGGCTTAGCGTAGCTGCTGTCATGCGTCATAAAAGAAAACTAGCCGCCTCTCGGTGAAGAGATAGCGGCTAGCCGTGTTGGGACAAAGCTAACACACCCCACCGACCTTCGGCTGAAAACAGGTACGGAGGAGCTTCTGGAGGCCGCACATCAACCCCAGTGACGAGAAAAGGTGTGTTATGCGTATTTTTGGACCACACATGCGGTAGAGTTTCACGCATCGAGCGAGGAGGCGTCCCATGACGATCTTGAATCTGTTTCCCCAAGAAGGAGCCGGCGATGAAGATCGCCTCGCTGAGCTCGACCTGTACTCCAGCGACTTTCAAACCGCCTTCCGTCCCGGATTGGCCCGAGCTATCAACCGCTCTGAGCTCGCGCCGCCCAACGCCGCGGGGACAGATCTCTACAATGACACTTTCGAGCTTCTCGCGCAGATCCTCGTCGCACGCGGCTGGCGAAAGGCCGTCGTGATGGGGCAGCCGCGCCTCCTCAACCCGGACGGAAAGTGTCAACTCGCTCTCTCCTCGGCCGAGCATGTTTCTGACCCGGATCCTCGAGTCAGCCCAAAAACTCGCCGCAAAGGCCCGGCAACGCAGCACTCCCTCGACAACGACCGCCCGAAGTCTCAGCTACCCCTCCCATTGCCCGAGTGGGTCGAGAACGACGATGAGCTTCCCCAGAAACTCAAGGAGGCTCCGCTCTGGTTCGTGCTTTACGGACGTAAACCCAGAAGTAGTTTTCTCCAGCTCGGTCTTGGCCGCCCGGCGAGGATGGATGTCTCCGACCGTGTTGTCGAGTGGAGTGACCTCATCAACATGACCGGGCTTGAGGGTGTGGGTGACCTCAGCGCCTTCGACCTGGATGACGACGGTGATATCGACGTTCCAGTCGAGCCCCGCGACTGACATCACAATCACGACGTCCCCGAATGTTCAGTCCAGTCCGCCTAAAGCTCGCCCGCCAACGTCGCGGCCTCACGCTCACCAAGCTTGCCGAAGAGAGCACAGTCTCGCTGCGGTCTCTCACCAACTACGAGAACAACAGCACTGAGCAGCCTTCCGATGAGTCTCTCCGTAAGATCGCACGGACGCTCGACGTCTCACTCGAGTACTTCCATCGACATGAGGTCGAACCCGTCCCTGTCGAGGCAGTGAGTTTCCGCAAGCTCTCGAAGACCTCCGCGACCAAGAGGGACGCCGTTCTATCGTCGGCGACCCTCGCTCTCGAGCTGTTCGATGTCATCGATCGTCACTTCCAGCTGCCAAACCCGGAGATACCGACATACGACAAGTTCTCGCCAGAACAGGCTGCCGAGATGGTCCGTCAGCTGTGGGGTCTCGGAGACAAGTCCATCGCTCACATGATTCACCTGCTGGAAGCCAAGGGCGTTCGGGTCGTGTCGCTGGCTCACGACTACACCGACATCGACGCCTTCTGCTTCTTCCGCGACTCTGTGCCTTACATGTTTGTGAACACCACTAAGTCCGGGGAGCGGCAGCGGTTCGATGTAGCTCACGAGTTGGGCCACCTCGTGCTTCACGATGAACGAGACATGACGCCAAAGGACTCGCGAGAGCGTGAAGCCGAAGCCAACGCCTTTGCGGCAGCCTTCCTGATGCCCGCCACCGGACTCCATGCCCAGGCGATGTGGAGTGCGAGCATGCCAAAGATACTCGCGGCCAAGAAGCACTGGAAGGTCTCCGCCATGGCGATGACCCACAGGCTCCACGAACTCAAGATGCTTAACGACTGGCAGTACCGCTCGACGGTCGTGACGCTGTCGAAGGCCGGCTACCGAAGCAGCGAGCCGGACGGCATCGTCCCCGAATCGTCGCAGCTTCTCCGCAAAGTCCTCTTCGGGCCAAAGGGCGTGTCGCTGAGCCGCGCGGCGGAGGAGCTAGCGGTTCCGTCTCGTGACCTCACAGGGCTCCTACAGGGTCTTGTGCCAGTCGCGGCATAGCAGCAGAAGCGATCGGACTGGATCAAGTTCGCCACGACTCGACACCACGGCCGAAGGTACTGGACCACAAAAAAGACCAGCCGCTGAGGTGTGGACTCTCAACGGCTGGCCTTCCGTTTCTGCGGGGGTGAGCCCGTAAGTGCGCATCAGATGTGCACGGGCTGTATCACCCTGGCCGTCTTGGGTGTTGAACTTGGCGGTGGAGACCAAGCAGAAGGCCGAGAAACTAGGGAACATGCTCCCCGCCTGACCTTATACACAAGGAGACCACCGGGCGCAACCCTCAGTCATCGGGACCTCTGTTTATACCCGTACCGAACATGTATAATAGCCCTAACGGGACCCCTATAGAGGTACCCCTCGTCACGGCGCATCAGTACTCACGCCAGTTTAGCCCTGAACTGCGGTTAGGGCAAAGATCAAGGGACGGACGCGATGGTGAACGCACTAGCTAAGGACGTAAGGCGAGACACTTGCCCTCTTCGCCGTTCTTTCGTAGAGCGCCCGGAGGGCAGTGACGCGCTGACACCTCTGGCCGCTCTCCTGAGAACCTCTGGGGAGGTCGGCGGAAAAGGCGGCGGCTTGCGAATCGCTCTGCTGATGTCGTTGATCTGGGTCACCGCGCGCCCCCCCTACGTGACGAATCGAGTGGCGCCCTATTGGGCGGAGCTACTTGGCAGAGAGGATCCAGGAGGGGTCGGTGCGCGAGCAATCCGCGATGCACTGCACGAACTCGCGGATCGTGGTCTCGTTCAGTTGCGCAGCACGGGTACCCGGCTGGAGATCATCCTCTGCAACGAATCTCAGCCCGAGACGGCCGCAGGAGATCCGAACCTCTACGTTCCCCCATACGGGCTTGAACAGTACATCCCTGTTCCTCGCTCGTTCTGGACGAGAGGACTTGCAGGGGAATTGTCCGGCGCAGGGATCGCGATGTATCTATGCTCGCTCGCGCTGACACGTAGCGACGATCCGGAGTTCTTCATCGCTGGCGCCCACTTCGAGGAACGCTACGGGATCTCGCGATCTAGCCGGAAGCGAGGCCTCGCGGAACTCACAGAGCGAGGAGTCCTAACGGTTCGCGTCGAAGAGACGATCGACTTCAAGACTTTTCGAAAGGTTCGACGCAACATCTACCGTCTTGCGAAAAGGTACCGGCAGCCGGAGGCGTGGACGCCGCCAGCCATAGAGGCGGGAGCTGAAAAGACGAAGAACGCCCTCGACCCGGCAGCCCGGCTCAGCGCGATCACATCTCCCTCGTCAGGGCGTGAGCGCGAGGAGACAGCTCGTTTGCTCGCTTCGTCGATGAGCTCGAAGCGACGCTCGCAGAAATAGGAGAGCGGTTCGCGTCGGCGCGGCGCGCAACAAGCAGAGTACTGTCACCCCCTAGCGTCAGAGTAAGCAGCTCTGCGTGAGGCCCTCCGTTGGCGTGTCGTTGCCTTTTGATCCCATTGGACCTCCTAGAGTGATGGTGCGCGATAGAAGTGCGCCTCGAACCCGGCCTAGAAGCCGGGTTTTGTCGTTAAGAGCCATCCGTGAGCCGTGAGCCTGACCCTTGGGGTACACGCACACGGAACGCGTTCGCGGCTCATGCCGCGTGCCGCCGGCCACAGTTCCGTGGACGGACCACCCAGAGGGGAGGTCGCAACGTGGATCTTTCGAGCCTGTTCTCGGATCCACTGTTGCTGCCTGCTCTGCTGATCGCAGCCGGCCAGGTCACCTGCCGGCTGCTGCCCCTTCTGTCGAAGCGAGCTAACAAGCTCGCCGTTCGGCTGATCCGGGCCAAGCGGAGCAAGTAGCAAAAAGCGCCCAACGCCAATGGTTAAGGAGGAGTCTGCCCAAAATCAGACTGACATAATTACGACTATCAGTGGCGCCACCCGTCGGTCACAGCGGAGCGGTGCAGACCATTTGTTTAACAGGATAGGCCCGGGCCCGAATTTGTGACGAGCACGGTGATCCGGGCGGCGCCAGGTGTCCCCCAGGTGTCCCCGGGTATCGCGAGGATACTGTTTCAGGCGATCTCTCGCGTGCCGGAAGTGCGTCAGGTGCATCCTGATAATCCCTGTTCATCCGCCAAAAGCAGAAGTTTCCTCGGCTGATCAGGTTCAGGGTCTCGGTGCCGCACTTCCGTCAGAATCACCCTGCTAAGGTGGAGTCCCCTCACGGGGACCAGGGGTTCAAATCCCCTCGTCTCCGCAGAAGAACCCCCGCTCCGGCGGGGGTTTTCTCGTTCCCGACCCGTGCGCCCCGCTCACTGCGCTCCGGTTCACTGCCCTCCGTCCAGAAAACTGCTGCCGACTGTGAACGGAGCGTCGCCCTCGGGTAGCCTCGTCCGCATGTCCTCCGCCACGACGCAGACCCACAAACGCGAAGCCTTCGGCTCGCGGAACGTGTTCATCCTCTCCGCGATCGGCTCAGCGGTCGGCCTCGGGAACATCTGGCGGTTCCCCTACGTCGCCTACGAGGGCGGCGGCGGGGCGTTCCTCATCCCGTACCTGTGCGCGCTGCTGACCGCCGGCATCCCGCTGCTGTTCTTCGACTACGCGATCGGTCATCGATACCGCGGATCGGCGCCTCTCGCCTTCCGTCGTCTGCACCGTGCTGCCGAGCCCCTCGGATGGTGGCAGGTGCTCATCTGCGTCGTGATCGCCGTCTACTACGCCGTGATCATCGCGTGGGCGGCCATGTACACCTGGTTCTCGGCCCAGCTCACCTGGGGTGCGGGCAACGAGAACGACTTCTTCTTCGCCGACTTCCTGCGCTCGGCGGACGTCGCCGAAGTCGGCGTCTCGACCGACTTCGTCCCCCAGGTCGGCATCCCTCTCGTGGTCGTGTGGCTCATCGTCATCGTGATCATGGCGCTGGGTGTGAAGCGCGGCATCGGCAGGGCGAACATGATCCTGATGCCGTTGCTCACGGTCATGTTCGCGATCCTCGTGGTGCAGTCGCTGTTCCTCCCCGGTGCGATGGACGGCCTCAACGCCTTCTTCACCCCGAACTGGGAGGCACTCGCCGACCCGGGCGTCTGGGCCTCCGCGTACGGCCACATCTTCTTCTCGCTGTCGGTCGCGTTCGGCATCATGGTGACCTACTCCTCGTATCTCAAGCGCAAGACCGACCTGACCGGTTCGGGACTCGTCGTGGCCTTCGCGAACTCGGGCTTCGAGATCCTCGCCGGCATCGGTGTCTTCGCGGCCCTCGGCTTCATGGCGCAGGCGCAGGGGACCGAGGTGGCGGGAGTCGCCTCTTCCGGCATCGGATTGGCGTTCATCGCGTTCCCGACGATCGTGTCGCAGGCGACGGGCGGATCGATCATCGGCGTCCTCTTCTTCGGGGCTCTGGTGTTCGCCGGAGTCACCTCGCTCATCTCCATCCTCGAGGTGATCGTCGCCGCGCTGCAGGACAAGCTGGGCTGGGCGCGTGTGCGCACGACCCTGACCGTGGCGATCCCGCTCGCTATCGTCTCGATGGCGCTGTTCTCGACGACGACGGCGCTCTCCGTCCTCGATACGGTCGATGCCTTCGTGAACTCCTTCGGCATCATGGCGGTCGCCCTGGTGGCCGTGATCATCGTGGCCTGGTTGCTGCACAAGCTGCCGGTGCTGGTCGAGCACCTCAATCGTCGATCGAGCTTCCGGGTGGGCGCGATCTGGAAGCTGCTCGTCGGCGTGCTGGCACCCGTCGTACTCGGGTACCTCTTCATCAGCGAGCTCATCGCGAAGACGTCCGAGCCGTACAGCGGCTATCCGGCCTGGTTCCTCGCCGTCTTCGGATGGGGCATGGTGATCGCCCTCGTGGTGCTGGCCCTGGTCCTGTCGGCGTTGCCGTGGAGCGGCCGTTCCCACGCGAAGGACGATCCCGAGTACGACGAGTTCCTCGTCGAAGAGGAGTACGAGCCGGATGCGGAGACGTCCGCGATCCCGGCCGTTAGCACCACGACGAAGGGAGCGAGCGCATGACTCCGATCGCTGTCGTCATGATGATCATCGCCATGGTCACGGTCTGGGGTGGGCTGGTCGCCGGGATCGTGAACCTGGCCCGTCATCCCGAGGAGTCGGAGACGGAGCCGGCACCTCCCGTCGAGCTCTGACCGGGCGTCGACGGAGAACCGATCGCATCCGACCGGAGAAGTCGGGTCGGCGTATGAGATGCGCAGCGACGATGGTGGGGAAAGGAGGACCCCATGATCGGCACGCTGAACGCCCTGGTCGACCTCGTCGACACCTACGGTGTCGCGGGAGAGATCGACATCGACGCGTTCGCCCGTGAGAACGGCACGACGGAGTACCACCTGCGTCGGATGTTCTCGGCGCTGGCGGGGATGCCGCTCTCGGAGTACGTGCGTCGTCGCCGGATGACGCACGCGGGAGCGGAACTCGCAGCCGGCGCTCCGAGCCTGCTCGACGTGGCCGTGCGCCACGGATACGGCTCGGTCGAGGCGTTCGCTCGCGCCTTCCGCGCGGTGCACGGCATCGGACCGGCCGATGCGCGCCGTGACGGGGGTCCTCTCCGTACACAACCCTCGCTCCGGTTCCGCCTGAGCGTGGAAGGGAGCATCCCCATGCACGTCACCATCACCCACCGGCCCGCGCTCGTGCTCGTCGGTCACGCCGTGGAGGTTCCGTTGATCCACGAAGGCGCCAATCCGCACATCCAGGCGCACATCGCGGCCATCCCGCCCGAGGAGCATGCGCGGCTCAAGACCCTCGGCGATGCCGAGCCCTCGGGGATCCTGGCCGTCACGGCAGACGTCGAACCCGACGCCCCGGAAGGCTCGCTGCTGAGGTATCTGCACGGCGTCGCGGTGCAGAGCACGACATCGGTTCCGGAAGACCTCGACGTGCTTCCGGTCGACGAGGGATCGTGGGCGGTCTTCGC
>NZ_QOAY01000183.1:50249-50638 GCF_003314775.1 Microbacterium sp. H6
GCCAGTGGGCCCTTCCCCGCCGCTCTGCAGACGCTGTGGGCGGCCACGGCGACGGAGTGGTTCCCGTCGAACCCGTGGAGGCTGCGCCCAGGCCCGTCGATCGTGCGCTACCTGGAGTTCAGCGGTGACTCCGCGTCGTGCGAGCTCTGGCTTCCGGTCGAACCGGCCTGAGGCCGGCGGGGTGGGCGCGCGTGCGCACCCACCCCGTGTCCGTGGCCCGTGCGACACTGAGCGCACGATCCAGGGAGGCACGTGATGGCGGCCATCGATCCGAAGAAGACACTCGACGCGTACCGGGCGAAGCGGGGCGAGTTCCGCGTCGTCGAGGTGCCGCCCCTGCAGTACCTGATGATCGACGGGGCAGGAGACCCGAACACCGCGCCCGCCTA
>NZ_QOAY01000183.1:50662-58674 GCF_003314775.1 Microbacterium sp. H6
GGGACGCCGTGTCGGCGCTGTTCCCCCTGGCATACGCGCTGAAGTTCGCGAGTCGGAACGACCTCGGCATCGACACCGTCGTGATGCCGCTCGAGGGACTCTGGCATGCGCCCGACATGGAGTCGTTCACCTCCCGACGTGACAAGTCGGCCTGGATGTGGACGATGATGATCATGGTCGGCGATCACATCACCCCCGCGATGTTCGCGGCAGCCGTCGAGTCGGTGTCGCAGAAGGCTGTGAAGAAGAGGGAGCCGATCCCTGCGCTCGACTCCGTGCGGCTGCAGACCCTCGACGAGGGCAGCTGCGTACAGACACTCCACGTCGGACCGTTCGACGACGAAGGACCGGTGCTCGAAGAGCTGCATCACCACTTCATCCCCGACAACGGGCTCCAGATGCGGGGGCTCCATCACGAGATCTACCTGAGCGACCTGCGCCGTGCCGATCCGGCGAAGCTGCGCACCATCCTCCGGCAGCCGATCATGCCGCACGCCTGAGCGACAGGGCGGGAGCGACAGGGCGGGAGCGACAGGCGAGGCGAAATCAAGCCCCTCGGCGGGGTTCCGCACGACGGATACGCTTCAACGATGAGCACGGTCAAGAACGCGGCGCGCGTCGCCAAGAGGTCGTCGACGTTCCGACGGGTCGCCCGTGCCGGCTTCGTCGTCCTCGGTCTCATCCACGTCATCATCGGCTCGGTGGCGATCTCCATCGCGGCCGGCGCCTCCGGTGACGCCGACCAGGACGGGGCCATGGAGCAGATCCGCCAGAGCCCGATCGGAGGGCTGCTGCTCGTGCTCGTGGCCGCCGGGCTGATCGCGCTCGCCGTGTGGCAGATCGCCAGTGCCTTCCTCGCCGCCGATCCGGCCGAGACGAAGAAGTGGGGTCAGCGCGTCAAGCTGTTCGGCATCGCCGCCGCCTACCTCATCGTCGGGGGCATGGCCCTGATCTACGCCGTGGGTGGCAATGCCGACTCCGAGACGGCGTCGAAGACCCTGAGCGCGGTGCTGCTCTCGGCGCCCGGCGGCGTCGCCCTGTTGGTCGTCGTAGGGCTCTCGGTCGTCGGGGTCGGGGTCGGGTTCATCGTCGGCGGCTTCACCCGCGGCTTCGAGAAGCTGCTCGACCTGCCATCGGGAGTCGCCCGCAGGGGCATCGTGACCCTGGGAGTGATCGGCTACTTCGGCAAGGGCACCGCCGTCGCCGTGACCGGGGTGCTCTTCGTCGTCGCCGCCGTCACGCAGGACCCGGAGAAGGGCGCGGGGCTCGATGCCGCCCTGCACAGTCTGCTCGACCTGCCCCTCGGCGGACTCGTCCTGGGTGCTGTCGGCGCGGGGTTCGCCGTCTACGGCGTCTTCTGCATCGCCCGGGCCCGCTACGCCAGGATGTGAGTTCGAGCGTTCACGCGGTGGCGGGTTTCTCGCTCCACACCAGCAGGAAAGCGCCGAGAGCGATCATCAGCCCGCCACCGGTTGCCCCCATCGCCTCAATACGTCGGGGCGAGCGGCCGAACCAGTCACGGGCGGCGCTCGCCAGGAGCACCCATACGGCGTCGCAGCTCACGCCGATCACCACGACGACCACCCCGAGCAGGAACAGCTGCGCCGGCACCGATCCGGCATGCAGATCGACGAACTGCGGGAGGATCGCGAGGAAGAACGCGATGGACTTCGGGTTCGTGACGCCGACGACGAAGCCCTCGGTGAGAAGCCGCCAGCCCGAGCGCTTCGCCGGCGCCGTGGCCATGGCTCTCGCCGCGTCCTTCCGGTGGCGGATCGCCTGGATGCCCAGGAAGATCAGGTAGCCGGCGCCGAGCACCTTGACGATCGTGAACAGCACGACCGACTGCGCGATCACGGTGCCGACGCCGAGAGCCACCGCGACGACGAGCACGATCGATCCGACCGCCGTGCCCAGGATGCTGAGGAATCCGCCCATCCGGCCGAGCGCCATGGCTCGGCCGATCGTGAAGAGCACGGTCGGCCCGGGGATGACGACCATGATGAACGCCGCGACGACGAAGGTGAACAGCGTGTCCTGGGCGATCATGGGACGAGCTTAGAGGCGCGGACGCCGGGCGGTCGAGGTCCGCGACCACCCGGCGTCGCTCGAATCGGGGGACGGATCAGGCCGTACCCCAGAAGCGATCCTCCGCTTCCTGGTCCTCGCTCATCAGCCAGACCTCGACGATGCGGCCGTCGGCGACACGGAACACGTCGACACCGTGCTGATCGAGAACGTGCTGATCGAGGTCATCGTGCCCCACGCGCTGCGCGCGGAATCGCACGGTGGCGGATACCAGGGCACCGCTCTCGGTCGCCGACTCCGTCTCGAGGGCGAACGTGCCCCCGCTCAGCTGCATGAACCGTCCCAGGTGCGCGATGATCGCGTCGGGGCCGACGTGATCTCCTGACAGCTGGTTCGCTCCGGGCTGGTGCCAGACGGCATCCGGATGGAAGGTCGCCGCCAGCGCCTCCATGTCTCCGGCGGCCATGGCCGCACCGTACTGTCCTACGACGTCGATCGCCGACATGATGCTCCTTCTCGATGGGTCGGTACTGTGGAGCATCCAGCGTCTCGGCAGGGGCGCGGTTACTTCAACGTCACCGGAAGGGGCAGCGGATGTCGAACACGTGGACGGTGTTCTCGGCCAGCTGCCCGTCGCGCGCATCACTCGCGCGCATCGCGAACAAATGGACCGCGATGATCGTCGTCCTCCTGCACGAGCAGCCTCTGCGCTTCGGCGAATTGCACACCAGGATGGACGGAATCACGAAGAAGGTGCTCGTCGACACGCTCCGCGCCCTGGAACGCGACGGCATGCTGGAGCGCGGCGTCGGAGACGACGGCCACTCCCGCTATCTGCTCACTCCGCTCGGGCGCACGCTGTATGCGCCGCTCCAGGCGCTGCAGGTCTGGGCGGAGTCGCATGTCGAGGACGTACGTGACGCGCAGGACCGCTACGACGCGGCCGCCGACGCGAAGACTCTCGGCGGCCCTTGACCCGTCGCGCCCACCCCCGGTCCGCAGGTGGGAACATGGAGGGATGAGCACTTCTCCCGGTCTCGACGTGATCGCCTCCCTGAACGACGCCGAGGTGCGGCGCATTCGCGGCGACTTCCCGATCCTGGGTGCACAGGTGCACGGGCGTCCGCTGGTGTATCTGGACTCCGGGGCGACGTCACAGCGACCGGTGGCTGTGCTCGACGCCGAGCGCGACTTCGCCACCTCGATGAACTCGGCCGTGCATCGCGGTGCGCACACGCTCGCTGCCGAGGCGACCGAGCTGTTCGAGGACGCCCGCACGGCCGTCGCCCGATTCGTCGGCGCGGACGACGACGAGATCGTCTGGACCTCCAACGCCACCGAGGCGATCAACCTCGTCGCGTACTCCCTCTCGAACGCGTCGCTCGGGCGTGGCGGTGCGGCTGCGGAGCGCCTGCGGCTCCGAGAGGGCGACGAGATCGTCACCACCGAGATGGAGCACCACGCGAACCTCATCCCGTGGCAGGAGCTCGCGGCCCGCACCGGCGCCACGCTCAAGGTGATCCCCCTCGACGACGACGGTGCCCTGCGGCTCGACGCCGCGGCCGAGCTGATCACGGCACGCACCAAGCTCGTCGCCTTCACGCACGTCTCCAACGTTCTGGGAGTCATCAATCCCGTGGAGCAGCTGGTCGCGCTCGCCCGTGAGGTCGGGGCGCTGACGCTGCTCGACGCCTGCCAGTCGGCACCGCATCTGCCCCTCGATGTGCGCGCCCTCGACGTCGACTTCGCCGTGCTGTCCGGACACAAGATGCTCGGACCCACCGGGATCGGTGCCCTCTACGGCCGCCGCGAGGTGCTGGCTGCGATGCCGCCCTTCCTGACGGGCGGCTCGATGATCACGACGGTCACCACGACCGAAGCCGAGTACCTTCCGCCGCCGCAGCGTTTCGAGGCGGGCACCCAGCGGGTGTCGCAGGCGATCGCGCTCGCCGCAGCGGTCGGCTACCTGACCGAGGTCGGGATGCCGCGTATCGCCGCGCATGAGGCGGCCTTCGGTCGACGACTCGTCGACGGTCTGAGCGCGATCGACGGGGTGCGCGTGCTCGGCGCCGGTATCGACCTGCCCCGCGTGGGACTGGCGAGCTTCGACGTCCAGGGCATCCACTCCCACGACGTGGGGCAGTTCCTCGACGATCTCGGCATCGCGGTGCGCGTCGGCCATCACTGCGCACAGCCGCTGCACCGCCGGCTCGGCGTGACCTCATCCACCAGGGCGAGCACCTATCTCTACACGACCGATGCCGAGGTGGATGCCGTGATCGAGGGCGTCGCCGGAGCCATCGACTTCTTCCGGAGGGGCGCATGAGCGACCTGCAGAACCTGTATCAGGAGCTGATCCTCGACCACTCGCGCACCCCGCACGGGTATGGGCTGCGGGAGGAGATCCCGGCGCAGTCGCACCAGCTGAACCCGACCTGCGGCGACGAGATCACCCTCCAGGTGCACCGCGGAGCCGACGGCGGCATCGAGGCTATCGCCTGGGAGGGACACGGCTGCGCGATCTCGCAGGCATCCGCCTCGCTGCTGGCAGAGCTCGCCGAGGGGCTCAGCGTCGAAGACCTCGAGGTGCGCATCGCCGCATTCCGCGAGGCGATGCGCTCCCGCGGCAAGATCGAACCCGATGAGGAGCTGCTCGGAGATGCCGCAGCTCTCGGTGGGGTGTCGAAGTACGTCGCACGCGTCAAGTGCGCCATGCTCGCCTGGGTCGCAGCGGAAGACGCGCTCACCCGCAGCTGAGGTGCAGGATGGACGCATGTCCGTGCAGCTGATGCCTCTGCCCGCCGAACGCTTCGACGAATGGCGGTCCGCCGCGCGGAAGCGTCTCATCGACGGCAACAGGGCGTCGGACCGGCGCCCCGGCGTCGACGCGGTCGCCCACGTCGATCAGCTCTTCGGCGAGGTGTTCCCGGACTCCGCCGCGACCGCGACCGCGCGGGTCATGCGCGTGGTCATGGACGCGGAAGGGGAGGTCGGGACGCTCCTGCTGAATCTGCGGGACGACAAGCTCTTCCTCCTCGACCTCGTCGTCGACGAGCCGTTCACCGACGCGCACAGCGACGATCTGCTCGCAGAGATCCTGCGGGTCGCGCGAGAAGAGGGCGCCACGCAGGTCGGCATGCAGCTGTTCCCGCAGGACTCGACCGGTCGGGCGTTCGCGCGCGGGAGAGGCTTCGAGGTGGCCTCCATTCAGATGGTGCTCGAGCCGCTCCCGGCGCGCGACGTCGCTTCCCACGTCGACGTGTCGCCGATGATCCCGGAGCGCTTCCCGACGTTCGCCGCCGCATCGGAGGAGGGGTTCGCGAACGACCTCGTCGAGTCCGGTCGCTACACCCCGGAGGAGGCGCTCGCCGAGTCGCATCGTCAGATGATCGCCGAGCTTCCCGACGGACTCGACACCGCGGGGCAGGAGCTCTTCACCGCCTCCGTCGACGGGACGGAGGTCGGCATCCTGTGGGTCGGCGTGCGTCAGCGCGAAGGTCGTCCTCATGTGTTCGTCCTGGACATCGAGGTGGCCGCCGAGCACCGGCGCAGAGGGTACGGGCGCGAACTGATGCATGCCGTCGAGCGGGAGGCGCGCCGGCTCGGTGCGGACTCGATCGGTCTGCACGTCTTCGGCTTCAACACGGGAGCGATCGACCTGTACGAGCAGCTGGGCTACCGCCGCACCGAGGAGAGCCTGCTCCGTGACGTCTGAGCCGTCGTAGGAGGACTCGACGGGAATAGCCTCGAGCGCCCGGCGTTGGTCCCGACATGACAACTCTCGGAATCATCGGTGCAGGACACATCGGCAGCCAGGTCGCACGCGTGGCGATCGCGAACGGGTACGACGTGGTGATCGCGAACTCGCGGGGACCGGAGACTCTCGCCGACCTCGTCGCCGAGCTCGGCCCGAACGCTCGCGCCGCCACTGCGGAGGATGCCGCCGCCGCTGCGGACGTCGCGGTCGTCACGGTGCCACTCCGCGCGATCGACGACCTGCCTGCAGAGCAACTCGCCGGCAAGATCGTGCTCGACACGAACAACTACTACTTCGAGCGGGACGGGCACATCGAAGCCCTCGACAAGGGGGAGACGACGACGTCGGAGCTGGTGCAGCGCGCGCTCCCGAACGCCAAGATCGCGAAGGCCTTCAACCACATCTTCGCCTCGGAGATCACGTCGGACGGCACTCCTGCCGGCACGCCGAACCGGCGGGCGTTGGCGACTGCCGGTGATGATGCGGAGGCTGTCGCCTTCGTGACCCGCTTCTACGACGAGGCAGGGTTCGACACCGTCAACGTGGGACCGCTCAGCGAGTCGTGGCGGGTCGAGCGTGACCGTCCGGCGTATGTGGTCCGACAGAACGCGGAAGAGCTGACGGAGAACCTCGCACGCGCGAACCGTCTGCCCTGAGCATCGATGCGGGCGGGGGGACGCATCCTCTCGCCCGGTCGTCGGGGTCCATCGGCGCGGAGCCTTGGGATACCAAAAGTTGAGGAACACCGGCAGGGGTGCGACAATGCCCAGATGGCGGGGGCTATAGCAGCAGGCGGGGAACTCGAGTCGGTGCGGGTCACCCGCATCCTTCGTGACGACATCATCCTCGGACACCGGAAGCCGGGTGCGCGACTCGTCGAGCGGGACATCGCCGCGGAGTTGAACGTGTCCCGCCTTCCGGTCCGCGAAGCCATCCGCACGCTCGTCGCCGAGGGGATCGTGGTCGCGCGTCCTCGTACCTGGGCTGTCGTGAGGGAGTTCACGCACCGCGACATCCAGGACTTCGCAGAGGTGCGCGAGGCTATCGAGACGCTGATCTTCGTCTTCGCGGCGGAGCGGCACGACGAGGCGGGTATCGCCCGCATCCGTGCCGCGTACGAGCGCGAGCTCGCGGCCGCACGTGCCGAGGATTCCGAGGCGGCGAGGATCGCGGCGGCGGAGTTCCATGAGGTCGCCGTCGAACTCGCCGCGAACGAGATGCTCGGAGAGCTGATCGCCGTCTTCCTCACCCGTCTGCGCTGGCTGTTCGGTCAGCACGACGACCTGCTCGCCATGGCGGACGAGCACAGGATCATCCTCGAGGCGATGACGGCGCGGGATACGGAAGCGCTGCGTCGGATCGTGCCGGCGCACCTCGCCAGCGGCCAGTCCGCGGCGGAGCGGCGGCTTGCGGCGCGCAGCGACCTGACGGTCTGAGCCTCGCGGGTCCGCGCCCCCCCCGAGGTGAGGTCCTGCGGAGGCGCCTCCGGTTGTATATTGGGGCGATCGGAGTCGGTCCGGAACTGGTGCGCTGTCCTGGGGAGCGAGATGCGAGGTCTTGCTGTCGCGGTCGGATGCCTCTTACTTGTCGGTGGGATCACAGTCGTCGCCATCGCCGATCAGGAGCGTCTGGAATCGATCGCCGCGGTCAAAGCGGAGATCGTGCGGATCGAGCATGCGCTGAAGATGACGCGCGACGACAACCGGGAGCTCGCCGCGCAGCTGACCGCGCTGCGTTCTCAGCTCGCCGAGCAGGACGCGCAGATCGCGGACACGACGGGCTTCCTCCCGTGATGCGTCGCGCCGTGGCCGTCGCGCTCGCGGCCTCCGTGCTCCTCGTCTCGGGGATGATCGGCAGATCCCAGGGCCTCGAGCAGGAGAGGGCGTCCGCCGTCGCTGAGCTGACCGCGCTCACCGAGCAGTACCACGATGCCGGACAGCGCACGGACTACCTCGACGGTGCGGTGGACCGCGCGGAGCAGGACACCGCGGAGCGTGCCGCCGTCCTCGCCCAGCGTCCCGCCTTCCTCGCGGAGGTGCAGGCGCTCACCGTCGCCCTCAAGGGTGCGGAGGGGCGGGTGGACACCGCCGCGCACCGTGCTGCCGCGCTTTCGGCACAGCAGACGGTCGCCGCCGAGAAGGAGAACCCCGACACGGTCGCTGCGGCCACGGCGACCGTGCACGCGCTCACCGAGAAGGTCGGCACGGAGGTCGCCTCGTGGCAGGCG
>NZ_QOAY01000152.1:0-2273 GCF_003314775.1 Microbacterium sp. H6
CACCGGCTACCTGCTCAGCGTGCGCGACGTCCTGGAGGAGCGCGTGCTCCATCGGATCGCGGCGCGTGCAAGGGAAGCGACGATCGACACCGCGCCACCGTCGTCGCCGGAACCCATCGACGCGGGGATGATCCCGGTCTCGGCAGCGCAGCGGAGGCTGCTGTTCCTCGCGGAGCTGGAGGGCCCGAGCGCGACCTACACGGTACCGGTGTCGTACGACGTGCCGGTGGGCACGAACGCGGATGACCTGCAGCGGGCCTGGGATGCGCTCGTCGTCCACCACCCTGTGCTGCGCACGGTCTATCGCCGGGCGGACGGTCGCTTCCAGGCCGAGGTGCTCGCCGATCCCCCTCCCTCGTTCGCAGTCGTCGACGTCGACGGACCCCGTGACGTGGCCGTCGCGGCGGAGGAGGGACGCGTCTTCGACGTGTTCGCCGCCCCGCCTGTTCGCGCCGCGCTGCTGCGCCATCCCGAGGGGGACGTATTCGTGATCGCCGCGCACCACATCGCGGTGGACGAGACCTCGTTCCGGGTGATCCGCGAGGACCTCTCGGCGCTGCTCGCCGATCGTGCGCCCGCGGCCTCGGTGCCCTTCGGTGCGTTCGCCATCGTCGAGTCGGCCGCCGAGACTGCAGCGGTGGAGCGCTGGCGCGAGCGTCTGCGGGGCATCCCCGTCGAGCTCGACCTGCCGACGGACCGCCCCCGTCCGGAGCAGGCCGGATACCGCGCGGAGACCGTCGAGACCGCTGTCCCCCCGGCGACCGTCGCGGCGCTCGACGCCTTCGCGACCGCACACGGCGCGACCCGTCTCATGGTGCTGCATGCCGCCGTCGCGACCCTGTTCCGGGCCCTGGGGGCGGGTACCGACATCGTGCTCGGCACCCCTGCCACGACGCGCGACGCGCGGTTCGAGCGGACGGTCGGCTATTTGGTCAACACGCTGCCGCTGCGGATCGACGTCTCCGGCGATGCGGCGTTCCCCAAGATGGTCGACCGTGCGCGCGCTTCCCTGCTCGACGCTCTCGACGACGTCGGGGTGCCGTTCGAGGAGATCGTGGATGCCTGTGCGCCGCGGCGCTCCCTCGTCCGGCATCCGCTGTTCCAGACCATGGTCGCCGTCGAGGAACGGGATCAAGGTGCTCTTCAGCTGCCGGCGGGACCGGCCGTCGAGCGCAGCGGGCTCGTCGACGCCGCGCGGTTCGACCTCGCGATCCGGTACCGGGATCCCGGTGAGGGGCACGGACCGGACGATTCCGACGGTGCTCTCACGCTCGTCGCCGCTGCCGACCTGTTCGACAGGTCGAGCGTCGAGCGTCTGGCCCGGCGTCTCGTGCTGTGGATCGGTCGGCTGCTCGATCAGCCGACGGCACCCGTCTGCACGATCGACTCCCGTCTGCCCGATGAGCCGGTGCGCGTCCCCGAGGAGCGGGAGACGTACCGCTTCACGCCGGTCCTCGACGCGCTCGCTGCTCGAGCACTGGAGGCGCCATCGGCCGTCGCCGTGCGGGGAGACGCGGAGACGTGGGACTATGCCACCCTGCTCGCGCACGCCGCAGGAATCGCCGGCGAGCTCCGTGCGCGCGGGATCGGGCCGGAGGACCGCGTGGCCGTCGCGGTGGGGCGGACCCCGGCGCTCCTGTCCGCCCTCATCGGCGTTCTCGCCGCGGGTGCCGCTTACGTCCCGCTGGACGTGGACTACCCCGATGCCCGACTGCGATTGATGCTCGACGACGCCGACCCGGCGCTCGTGCTCGTCGACGAGAGCACACGGGGTGCGGGCAGAGGACGGGACGAGCTGTCCGTCCGGTCCGTCGCCCCCGTGTCCGGTGGCGTGTACGCCGCGGCTGCGGTCGTGCGCGGCACGCCGGTGTTGCCGGAGAGCGCCGCATACGTGATCTACACGTCGGGATCGACCGGACGCCCCAAGGGGGTGGTCGTCCCGCGCGCGGCTCTCGATGCCTTCCTCTCCCACGAACGATCCGTTCTCGCCCTGACCTCGGCGGACCGCCTGCTCGCGGTCACGACGGTGTCGTTCGACATCGCAGCCCTCGAGCTGTTCGTTCCACTGATCAGCGGCGCGGCGGTCGTGGTCGCGAGTCGGAGCGATGTCCGCGACCCACAGCGTCTGGCGGCGCTCACGACGGGCGAGGCGTGCACCCTGGTGCAGGCGACGCCGTCGCTGTGGCGGCCGCTGCTGGAGGAGCAGCCGGATGCCTGGCGTGCGGTGACCGCGCTGGTCGGGGGCGAAGCCGTTCCGGCGGACCTGGCGCGTG
>NZ_QOAY01000005.1:0-1081 GCF_003314775.1 Microbacterium sp. H6
GCTGACCCGGTTCCGTTCGACGCCGAGAGCATCGTGCGCCGGCTCGTCACCGTCGCGGGCATCCACAACTACACGGGCGCAGAGCTGGCTGAAGCGGTGGCGTTCCTCGCGGGCCGGGGGAGGGCGTATCCCTTCGCCGATGCCGTTGGCGCGGTGCGGCCGCTCTCCGAGATCGATGCGGCGCTGCGCGAGGCGACCACCCCACAGGCGCCGCTGCGGATAGGGCTCGTGCCCGGCCAGTGAAGCTGCGGCCAACGCGCCGGCGAGGGTGCTGCGGCCTGTGACGATGCGCGACTCGTGGCGATGCCGTGGTCAGCGCGGACGACGGTCTTCGCCGTCGTTCTCCTGACCGCGCCGCGGACCCAGCGGTCGCAGCCCCTCGGCGTGGAACGCCAGCAGGCCGACGGCCGCACCAACGGTCGACGCGAGCACCTCTTCCGGGTCGCCGACAAGTGCCAGTCGACGGTGGCCCACGTCGCCATCGGCCGTGGCCCAGCCCAGATAGACGGTTCCCGCCGCGTGCCCGCCCTGGGGTTCCGGGCCGCCCACACCGGTGGTCGAGACCGCAAGGTCGACATCGAACAGGGTCCGTGCACCGGCGGCGAGCTGCTCCGCGCAGGCGGCAGAGCACGGATCCGTTCCCGGCGTCAGTCCCAGCACGCGCTCCTTGACGTCGGTGAAGTAGGCCACGATGCCCCCGGCGAACCAGCCGGAGGCACCGTCGCCGGCACCGATCGTCTCCGCGAGCATGCCCGAGGTCAGCGACTCGGCCACTCCGATGCGGAGCTCCCGCTCCGCGGCGAGTTCGCTCAACCGTGCGATGTGGCTCTGCGTGTCCGAGTCGAGAGCGTCGAGAGCGGTCACCGTGCGGAGCGTCCGTTCTCGAGCGTCATCGCTCTTCGCTCTCGTCGTAGTCCGGACGAGGGGGCTGCAGCGGCTGGTCCGAGTACTCTCCGCCCGCGCGGCCGCCGTAGGGGCGTCCGTGATCGGCGAACTCGTCGCGGGCGAATACCAGGGTCCACGGACCCGCCGTGAAGTGCGCGCCCGTGCGCAGGGTCTCGGAGTTCTCATCCACGTGCGT
>NZ_QOAY01000005.1:1092-5587 GCF_003314775.1 Microbacterium sp. H6
TCCACGCCGAGGCTCGCGTTCGTCTCGCCCTCGCCGTGCAGGGTCAGCACGTACTCGTCGCGGTCGTCGTGCGTGATCGTGGCGTGCACCGGGTCGGTGTCGGCGAGGCGCAGTTCGTTGCCCTCGGCCGAGCCGACGCGGACGACATCGTCTTCGAGCGCGAACTCGGTGCGCTCGTCGTCCCTGGTGATGCGCAGACGGGGGTTTCCCGCGCCCCACGACGCGTGCGTCGTGCCCGGGGTGTTGCCCTCGTCCGGGCGGTCATCGATGTGTCGGTCGTTCATGGCAGTGCCCTCCTCGGGGTCGAGTGGAATGAGGCTATGCGTCCCTCCAGATCTCGCCGAGGGGGTTGACTTCGCTGTGGCGACCCGGCATCGGATCCACCCGCCGAGGGACTGTGTGGCCGTCGGCTGTTTGAGGAACAATGGGTCGCAACCGTCGTCCCCACCGCCACGAGCGAGGAGCAGTGCATGGGAAAGTTCGTCTATGAAGGCAGCGTGAAGACCGAGATCGAGGACCGGGCGCTCACGCATCTGCAGCTCGTCATCACCGCCAAGCTGCGTCGCGGTGAGCCCTTCCCGTTCAGCTGGCGAGAAGACACCAGCGTGGGCGGTGGGCGCACCACCGTCTGGATCCAGCCCGGCAGCGCGCTGGTCTTCAAGTACTTCGGCAGCAGGCAGCCGTCCATCAACCGCGCCTGGATCGAGGCCCTCGCCTTCACGGCGAACGCTCCGAGCGGGCTCTACCTCGTTCCCGAGCCCGCGGAATCGGGAACCGAGCCGGGCACCGAGGAAGTACCGGTGACCCCGCCCGTCTGATCCTCTCGACCCCTCGCACAGGGCGGACCTGTCAACCCCCCTGACGGGAGGGCGGCCCTCGGGGAGAGTCGCTCGTACGACGACACGTTCCACGAGACGACACGTTCCACGAGATGAGGAGGATCGCCATGACAGACGACACCACCGACCCCCGGCACGCGCATCGCGAGGAGGGCTTCCCCTCGCAGCACCAGGATCAGCCGGGGCTGACGGAGCGGACCCGGCCGGAGCCCGACCACGGCGAGCAGACCTACGCAGGCCACGGTCGCCTGGGAGGACGCCGTGCTCTGATCACGGGCGGGGACTCGGGCATCGGCCGCGCCGTCGCGATCGCCTTCGCCCGAGAGGGCGCGGACGTCGCCATCGCGCACATGCCCGAGGAACAGGACGACGCGGAGGACACCCTCGCCCTGGTCCGCGAGGCCGGCCGGATCGGAGTGGGATTCGCGGGCGATCTGCGCGACGAGGGGTTCGCGACCGACATCGTCGCGAAGACCCGGAGCGAGCTGGGTGGACTCGACGTGCTCGTGCTCAACGCCGGCTACCAGCACGACATCGACGGTTTCGCGTCGCTGGAGACGGAGCGGATGCGCCGGGTCTTCGACACGAACCTGGCCGGAATGCTGTTCTCGGCACGTGCGGCCTATCCCGACCTCGAACCCGGTGCGAGCATCATCGTGACCGCGTCGGTGCAGGCCTACAACCCCTCGCCGGGTCTGATCGACTACGCCATGACCAAGGCGGCACAGGTGGCGTTCGTGAAGGCGCTCGCCGAGGAGGCAGGGCCCAAGGGCATCCGAGTGAACGCCGTGGCCCCCGGCCCGATCTGGACACCGCTGATCCCCGCGACGGGCTGGGACGCCGAGCGCCTGGCGACCTTCGGTGCCGACACCCCGCTCGGGCGGGCAGGGCAACCCGCGGAACTCGCCGGGGCATATGTGTACCTGGCGTCGGACGAGTCCTCCTACACCTCGGGATCGGTCATCGCGGTCACGGGCGGTAAACACCTCTGACCCCTACGAGCATCCGTCGAGACCCATCGTCTTCGTCGACACCCACGCGCCGTCGCGCATTCGACGGTGGGTCTCGACAGGGACGGTGGGTCTCGACAGCAGGGTGGGTCTCGACAGCACGGTGGGTCTCGACAGTCGCCGCCTAAGCTTGTCTGGTGCAGAAGCCCACCGCATCCGGTCCCCTCGTGGGGGTCGTGCTCGTCATCGGCTCCTGCCTCTCACTTCCCTTCGGCGCTGCTGTCGCGGCCCAGCTCTTCCCGGTGCTCGGACCGTGGGGGGTCACCTCGCTGCGCGTGGCGATCGCCGCGGTGCTGCTCGTCGTCATCGTGCGGCCGCGACCGGGGAAGTGGACCCGCTCGCAGTGGCTTGCCGCCGTGCTCTTCGGTGTCTCGCTGGCGGCGATGAACGGCTTCTTCTACGCCGCGATCGATCGCATCCCGCTGGGGCCCGCCGTCGCGATCGAGTTCCTCGGACCGCTCGTCCTCGCCGCCGTGCTCACCCGGAAGCTCAGAGATTTCGCCTGGGTCGGCATCGCCCTGCTGGGCATGGTCGTCCTCGGCATCGACGGGCTGATCGGGGCCGAGCCGCTCGATCCGCTCGGGGTTGTGTTCATCCTCATCGCCGCCGGATTCTGGGCCATGTACATCCGGATGAGCGCCCGCGTCGGCGCCCTCATCCCCGGCAGCAGCGGCCTGGCGATGGGACTCGTGGTCGCGGCCGTGCTGCTGATCCCGGTCGGCGTTCCCGCTGTGTCGACCGTGGCGATGGACCCGCAGCTCCTGCTGCTCGCGGCGATCACCGCGGTGCTGTCGTCGGTCATCCCGTACAGCTTCGAGCTCGCGGCGCTGCGGCGGCTTCCGCAGCGCGTCTTCGGGGTGTTGCTGAGCCTGGAGCCGGCGTTCGCCACCCTCGCCGGCTGGCTCATCCTCGGTCAGGATGCGACGCCGTTGCGCATGCTCGCCATCGCTCTCGTGATCGCCGCGAGCGTCGGCACCACGCTCGGCGTGCGGAGGGACCGTCGCGACGGCGGCCCCTCCGGTCCCTTCACCGCGCCGATACCGCTGCCCGATTGACCGTCGGAGTCGGCAGCGGGAAGCGCCGACGCAGGATGACGCGCTGGACGAGCGTCCACACCACCGTGACGGTGAGGTAGAGCGCAGCGGCGAGGGGCACGAATGCGGCGAATACCGCTGTGAGGTAGTGCGTCGCCGAGACGACGCGCAGCATCGTGGGCGAGTTCAACGGGGAGTCGTCACCCTCGATCGGAGTGGGACGGAACACGCGGCGGGTGACCTCGGCGACCGCGACCATGACCGCCAGCAGCACTCCGAACACCAGGAACGTGGCGGGCGTCGCCGTGCCGCCGAAGAGCGCGGAGACCAGGCTCGTCCCCAGCGGGGCGCCGAACAGGTCGTGCGCGAGCAGTTCGTTCGGATGACCGGCGATCTCGGGACGGAGGAACAGCGTGTACAGGATGCCGACGACGGGGGCCTGCGCCAGCACCGGGAGCATCCCCGCGAACGGCGACGTGTTCTCGGCCTTGTAGAGCGCCAACGTCTCCTTCTGCAGGCGCTCGGGGTTCTTCTTGTGGCGGCGCTGCAGCTCACGCAGCTTCGGGGCGAGACGCGCCCTGGTCTGTTCGGCCTTGGCCTGGGATATGCCCACCGGGATGAGCAGCGCCCGCACCAGCAGGGTGACGAGCACCACGGCGAGTGCTGCGGCCGCGGCGCCGGCGAGAGGGGTGAGGAGGTCGGAGAGCCCGGTCATGGCGCCGTAGGCGGCGTCGAGGAGGGCGGCGAGAGGAGGGAAAGCGAAGATGTCCAAGAGAGTGTCCGTTCGTGGCGTCGGGAAGGGTCGGCGAAGGCCGCGCTGTCCCGTCGTGCGAACGGACTACGCGGCGGTCGCGACTCCCGGCGCCCGAGGGCGCGGATGCCCGGCGGCATCGGGGTCACTCTGCGTGAGGAGGGTGCCGACGTCGATGGCCCGGAGCGGATGCGGGGCGTCGGCTGTGGCCTCGGGGTGCACGCTCAGCACGATGGCGAGCGTGAGGGCGGTCACGGCGAGCAGCGCGATCGCGAGGCCGAGGGCCGTTGCGTCGGGCATCGACACGAGGCCGATCGCGGTCGCGACGAAGCTCAGCATCTGCCCGAACCACTCGCTCATGTGCGCACCCCTTCCTGCGACGAGGGTATCACCGCGGCCTCGGGGTCGCCCGCGGGCGTAACGTCGAAGCATGAGTGACCTTCGCACCCTGCTCGGGATCGAGCATCCGATCGTTCTCGGCCCGTTCGGCGGGCTCTCCTCGACCGCGCTCACCGCCGCGGTCAGCAACGCGGGTGGACTGGGGTCGTTCGGACTCTACGGTTACGACGGCGATCGCATCCGTGCGACCGGGGCCGAGCTGCGTGCCCTGACCGACCGGCCCTATGCGGTGAACGTCTGGCTTCCGATGGGAGACGAGGCCGAGCCGAACCCGCAGCACACCGTGTTCGCGCAGGCCCTGCAGCCGTTCTACGAAGCCGTGGGCGTGGACGTCCCCGCGCGGCCGGAGCGGTACGCCCCGACCCTGGACGAACAGCTCGAGGCCGTCTGGGAGATCGAGCCCGCCGTGCTCAGCGTGGTGTTCGGCGTGCCGTCGGACGACCTGATCGAGGAGGCGCATCG
>NZ_QOAY01000092.1:0-1651 GCF_003314775.1 Microbacterium sp. H6
AGGGGTGGGACGCCGAGCGCGCCCTCCGCGAGCGGCTGCGTGCGCTGGAAGACGACGTGCGCGCCGCCGAAGCCGCGCGCTGATCCCGGCGCGACCCCATCCCGGCACGACCGAGTCGGCAGACCTGGGAAGATGGAACCGTGGCTACCGTGAACCCGCCGCGCGGCATGCGCGACATCCTCCCCGCCGACAAGGCCCGCCGCGAGCGTGTGCTCTCCGTCATCCGCGAGCGCTATCTCGCGCATGGATTCGACGAGATCGAGACGCCCGTCGTCGAGGAGTACGACCGTCTGCATGCCGGCATCGGTGGCGACAACGAGAAGCTCTCGTACAACATCCTCCGCCGTGGCCTGGATGCCGACGCGATCCGCGCCGCCGCCGACGACCCCGCAGCGCTCTCCGACCTCGGCCTCCGCTACGACCTGACAGTGCCGCTCGCGCGTTTCTACGCGAGCAACCGCGGTCAACTGCCGACCGTCTTCCGCTCGATCCAGATCGGACCGGTCTGGCGGGCGGAGCGCCCGCAGAAGGGCCGCTACCGCCAGTTCGTGCAGTGCGACATCGACATCATGGGGGACGACACCGCACGCGCCGAGGCCGAGCTGATGGTCGCCTCGCTCGACGCGGTCGACGCTCTCGGCCTCGACGGGGCGACCGTGCGCATCAACGATCGCCGGGTGCTGGAGTGGATGCTCGACAGCTTCGGGTTCACCGCCGAGGAGCGTCCCGGCGTGCTCATCACGATCGACAAGCTCGACAAGATCGGTCCGGAGGGAGTGGCGACCGAGCTCCGTGAGCGCAGCGCATCGACCGCAGCCGCCGACGCGTTCGACGCCTTCCTCCGCCGCCCGCAGACGCTGGAGTACAACCCCTTCGGCGAGCGGCAGATCCGCAAGGCGCTGCCCGACGGAGCTCCGGCCGACTTGATCGAGCACCTGGTCGGCATCGGCGAGGCCGTGGCTGCGGGACGGGGACAGTCCGACATCCCGCTCGTCTTCGACCCGTTCCTCGTGCGCGGCATGGGGTACTACACGGGCACGATCTTCGAACTCGCGCATCCGTCCGTCAGCTACTCCCTCGGCGGTGGCGGACGCTACGACGGCATGATCGGTCGGTTCCTCGGGCAGCAGGTGCCCGCGGTGGGCTTCTCGCTCGGCTTCGAGCGCCTCGTCGACCTGATCGCAGAGGAGTCGGACGTCACGACGAACGCGGTCGTGCTGATCCACGACGCCGACGTTCCGGTGCACGAGCTCGTCACGCACAAGGCCGCGCTCATCGCGGACGGCGCCAGGGTCCGACTCGAGCGCCGCACCAAGAACGTCAAGGCGCTGCTCGAGCGTTCGGCGGTCGACGGCTACACCTCGTTCGCGATCGTGTCCGCCGGTGCCGCAGACCTGGAGCTCAAGCCCCTGTCCTGAGCCTCCTGCGGCCGGCCTCCGGAACCTCCCGGGCCGATGCGCGTTCACGCCGCGTTCACGCCGACGGGGTGCAATCGTGGGGTGAGTCGCATCGGCACCGCGTTCGTCGTCCGCATCGCCCTGGCGGGTGCCGCTCTGGCCGTCGTGCTCGGTGTCGTCCGCGTCGTGCTGGTGCAGCAGGCCGCGCTCGCCCGACGGCGGATCGGGAAGCCGCTGGGGGAGCACTCCCTCGA
>NZ_QOAY01000138.1:0-7238 GCF_003314775.1 Microbacterium sp. H6
ACGCCGGCATCAAGGACGGCGCGCTCGCCGATACCGACGGCACGCTCGCTCGCCTCATCGGGCGCCCCACGACCCCGCTCGTCGAGGGACTCCGCGCCGCCTCCGCCTGATCGGCCCCGCAAGACCGAGTGCCGCCGTCCCCCCGGACGGCGGCACTCGGTGGTTCCGTGCCTCAGGAGGTCGCAGGCACCTGAGGGCGTTCGGCCGGCTGCACATGCGCGACCGTGAGGGTGATGCTCTCGTGCCGCAGGCCTCGGGCGTCGAGCAGCGCGTCGACGGCCCCGTGCCCGGCGTGGAGGATGTCGCCCGATCTCGCCGTGGACTCGACCCCGAGTGTGGCCTCGACCACCACCCCGCCGTCGGTGACGATCACCGAGACCATGGGCTCATCGTCCTTTCGCGCGCCGATGGCCTCAGCGCCGAGTCGCAACAGCTGAGAGATCACAGATCCCGATCTGTAGACGCTGCGCACCCCCGGGGTCGATCGCAGGGTCGCCTCGATCGCCGCAGCGAGTTCCTCGCGCTCCTCCGCCTGCATCACGTCTCCCCCACTCACGTCTCCGCCGCTCACGACGACACCTCTCTGATGTCTCGGATCGCGATGTCGATCGCGACCACGTTCAGTTCGGTGTGCGCGCGAAGGCGACGATCCACTTCGGCTCGAAGTTCGTCCGCGACCTTCGGGATCGGCTGTCCATGCAGCGCGCTCGCATCGATCCCGACGCGGATCGGGGCGCCTGGCCGGGTCACATCGCCCTCCAGCCGGCACCGGCCGATGAGGAGACCGGGAACGGCGTCTTCCGAGGAGCGCACGAGACCGCGAACGGCTCCCTCGGTGATGGCGAGATCCGCCTTCGGATCGGGCGATTCGAAGGGGATGCGGCGTCCGGCCCGCGCATCCATCGCGATGCCGCTCAGGATGCGGTCGACCCAGCTGTCATCGACCTCGGGTTCGGCTGCGGCTTCCGCAGCGAGCAGCTCCGCGCCGAGCCCTCGCAGACGCTCAAGCGCATCCAAGGCCAGCTGACACCCGGGCGACTCGTCGATGGAACGGTCGGCCGGGCGTCTTCCGGCGTCGAGGTAGTCGGTGAGCTCGTCCAGGGTGTGCCCGTCGAGGTCGGTGGGCTCGAGTCCGAGTCTGCGGATTTCAGGCGCGTCTCTGTCGTCGGTCATCGCCACTCCTCCATCCGTACGATCATGTATTTTCTGGCGCGGGCCAGTAGGCCGCGCGCCGTGGAGATCGGGATGTCCAACTGCTCCGAGATCTCCTCATAGGTGTAGCCGCCGATCTCGCGAAGCACCCAGCACTCGCGTTGGGCGTCGGGCAGCTCCCGCAGAGCAGCACCGAGGGCTGCGACACCGGCGCGAGCCTCGACGACCGCGGACGGTGCCGCATGAAGAGGTGCCGGTCGGTCGATCGAGTCGATGTCGACGGCCGGGCGGATCGCACGGATGCGGTCGACCGCCTTCCGGCTGACGATCCGCATCAGCCAGCTCTTGACCTTCGCCGGATCCTCGAGCTCGCCGAACCGCTGCCACGCGACCACGAAGGACTCCTGCACGATGTCATCGACGTCGGCGGAGGCGTTCAGCATCCGCTGCGTATAGGCACGCATCATCGGCGTATACCTGCGTACCAAGACGGCGAACGCCTCGACGTCCCCATCCATCGCCCGTCCGGCGACGATGCCGTCGTCCGCATCCTCGAGCGCTGTCCGAAAGCGTTCCTTCTCCATCTACCCCACCCCTCGATCCGATCCCCGAAGGAATTCGGAACAGATGCCCCATCGGATCGGATCATGTCTCACCCGCCTGTGAGGGATCGGGGAGAGGCGGTGCGGCCTCTCCCCCGGTCCCGCCTACTTCTTGAACGCGTCCTTCACGTCCTCCGCCGCGTCGCGCACGTTGCCCTTGGCCTGCTCGGCCTTGCCCTCGGCGACGAGCTTGTCATCGTTGATGACCTTGCCCACGGTCTCCTTGGCCTTTCCGGCGACCTTCTCGGCTGTGGCCTTGATCTTGTCTTCAGCGCTCATTTCTTCTCCCTTTCTCGTTACGGCCCCGGGTCTCGGAGCCGTGTCTTGGATGTGGCGACTACTCGCTCGCTGCCACAGCGGTCTCGCCCTCGACGTCGTCCGAGGGGACGTGCACATCGTCGATCGTGACGTTGACCTCGACGAGGTCCGCCCCTGCCAGCTCGACGAGGTCTCGATGGATCGCCGCCCTGACCTCGTCGGCGACCTTCTGCAGGGCGACCGGATACTCGGCGACGATCGTGATGTCGACGGTGATCTGCGCCTCGCCGACCGCGACGGACACGCCCTGCGAGAGGTCGGTCGTGTTGAAGGCATCCCGGATGGCTCCCACCATGCGCGCAGCGCCCCCGCCGAGCGCATGAACCCCGTCGACATCCCGCGCGGCGATGCCGGCGATCTTCGCGACCACCGCATCCTCGATCGTCGTCGTGCCCACTGCAGCCCCCTGCAGCGGTGCTTCGACGTGGATCTCGGGCTGCGTGCCCGGAGTCGTGTTCGCCATCATGAGCTCCTTCATCCGTGTTCTGCCCGTAGGGGCGCCGGTCGCGGTCGGCGACGCTATGACTAGGACGGATCGCGAGCAGCGGATGTCACAAATCGATCCGAAGAAAGTCGCCGACAACGGATACGAGCACTTCACAGTGCACTCCAAGCTTCCAAGTGCAATATTGCACTCTATGAGCGACAGTGCAGAATCCTTGCGGGAACAGCGCAAGCGGGAGACCTCCCGAGCCCTCACCGATGCCGCACGCCGGTTGACCACAGAGAAGGGGTTCGCCGGATTCACGGTCGAGGAGCTGTGCGCCGAGGTCGGAGTCTCGCGGCGCACGTTCTTCAACTACTTCGAGAGCAAGGAGAACGCGGTCTTCGGCTTCGCGACGATCGATTCCCGCCAGGAAGCTCTCGAGGAGGAGTTCGCCACGCAGCGCGGAGACCTCCTCGACGACTTCATCCAGCTGACGATCCGTCGCTTCGAGCTCTTCAACCCGGTCGATGATGCGCCGGCGATGTTCGCCGTGATCGAGCAGGAGCCGCGGCTGCTGAAGGCGGCCTTCGAACAGCTCGCCAAGAACGAGCGCCGTGACCAGACCCTGATCCTCCGTCGCACCGAGGGCGGCGATGATGCCGAACTCCGCGCCGAGGTGGTCGTGCACACCGTCGGCGCGCTCGTGCGCATGAGCATGGACCAGCTCCTGCACCACCAGTCCCCCGAGCCGTTCGCCGATCTCATCGGGCGACGCCTCGACCTCGCCCGCTCGCTCTACGCACCGTCACAGAAAGCCCGTTGAATGTCCGCCACCGCCACGAAGGATGCGCCGTTCCTGCTCACGAAGCGCCGCATCTGGATCATCTTCAGCGCTCTCATCGCGGGAATGCTGCTCTCCAGCCTCGACCAGACCATCGTGTCCACCGCCATGCCGACGATCGTCGGACAGCTCGGCGGCGTCGACCACCAGGTGTGGATCACCACCGCCTACCTGCTCGCCACCACGATCGTGATGCCCATCTACGGCAAGTTCGGCGACGTGCTGGGCCGGCGCAACCTGTTCCTCGTCGCGATCGCACTGTTCACGCTGGCATCCGTCGGCTGCGCGTTCGCCACGGACTTCTGGATGTTCGTCGTGTTCCGCGCCCTGCAGGGTCTCGGCGGCGGCGGCCTGATGATCCTGTCCCAGGCGATCATCGCCGACATCGTGCCCGCCAACGAGCGTGGCAAGTACATGGGTCCCCTCGGGGCGGTCTTCGGCCTCTCGGCCGTAGCCGGCCCTCTCCTCGGCGGCTACTTCGTGGATCACCTGACCTGGCAGTGGGCGTTCTACATCAACATCCCGGTGGGGATCGCGGCCTTCATCATCGCCCTCATCGCCCTCAAGCTCCCGAGCAAGAAGGCCGAGAAGCCGATCGACATCTTCGGGGTCATCTTCCTCTCGATCGCCACGACGTGCCTCATCTTCTTCACCGACTTCGGCGGTGACAAGGAGTTCGGATGGGACTCGCTCGCGACCTGGGCATGGGGTGCCGGGCTGATCGTCGCGGCGACGGCGTTCGTGATCACCGAATCGCGCGTGCAGGACCCGATCATCCCGCTGAGCCTGTTCCGCAACCCGATCTTCGTGAACGCCACCGCGATCGGACTGGTGCTCGGAATCGGCATGTTCGCGGCGATCGGATTCGTGCCGACGTTCCTGCAGATGTCCTCCGGCACCTCTGCGGCGGAATCCGGTCTGCTGATGATCCCCATGATGGTCGGCCTCATGGGCACGTCGATCTTCTCCGGGATCGCGATCTCGAAGACCGGCAGGTACAAGATCTATCCGATCCTCGGCACGATCATCACCGGTATGGCCATGGTCGCGATGACCACACTCTCGGCGTCGACTCCCATCTGGCTGATCTGCGTGTTCCTGTTCGTGTTCGGAGCGGGGCTCGGCCTCATCATGCAGGTCGTGGTGCTGGTCGTGCAGAACGCGGTTCCGGCGGGTGAGATCGGCACCGCGACCAGCACGAACAACTACTTCCGGGAGGTCGGCGCGTCTCTCGGCACCGCGGTCTTCGGCACCATCTTCACCACTCGCCTCACCGAGAACCTGCTCGGGGTCTTCGCCGGCGCCGGCGAAGACCCCGATGCCGCCTCAGAGGCCGCATCGACGATCGACCCTTCCACGCTCAACTCCCTGCCGGACGAGGTGCGCGACGGCATCGTCACCGCGTATGCGGATGCCCTCGCCCCGGTCTTCTGGTATCTCGTGCCGTTCATCGCCCTCGCGCTGCTGCTCTCGCTGTTCCTGAAGCAGATCCCGCTGTCGGACACCGCGGGGCTCGTGGCCAGGGGCGAGGCCATCAGCGGAGAGGAAGCGGAGCGTCTGGAGGCCGAGCAACGAGGCGTCGAATGGTCGGGAGCTGCAGTCGCGTCGTCTGGCGCACCGGAGGAGTCTGACTCGACACCGCCATCTCGATGAACACGCCAGCTCGGTGAACACGGCGGCCCCTGCCCCCTCTGGAGCAGGGGCCGCCGTCTGTCAAGGGGCTCCCGCCCCGGCTCACCTGCGGGCATGCTTCATCGTGGGGACAGTCAGGAGAATGATGGATCGCGTACCAGACCCACGGTTCGCTCTCGAGCAGGTCAGCGCCACGGATTGGGCCATCGTCGATCTGCAATACCCGGACGTAGATCACCGGCGGGTCGTGTGCCGCGTCTATGAGGATGCGCCGACAGAGGTCGAAGTGCTCTGGCTGCGTGACCTCCCCCTCGCCCTGCGCTACTCGTCCGTGAACGACGTGCTCACCGCTGTCCAGCGCTTCCACGACACCTCGCGCGCCACCCGCCCGATCCCGATCCCTCGTCTACCTCCGCCGACGGGGAGAGCAGGGCGCGGGACGCGCCCGCGATGACCAGGCGGATGGACGCGGCGCCTACGGCTGCGCCACACTGATCGGGAGAACCGTCCCCCCGAGCCCTGGAGCTCTCATGACCGCACCCGCCCCCGCCGCCGCGACCGGCACCCCTTGGAAGAGATTCTGGGAGAAGGGCGGCTGGTGGCGCGCACTCCTTCTCGCGGCCGTCTACTTCGTGCTCTACAACGGACTGTCGCTCGCCTTCACTCCGCTCGCGGCACAGATCGACGACCCGACGGGCCCCACCGGCATCCTGGTCTTCTACGCACTTCCCGTTCTCGTCGGCTGTCTGCTCCTGGTCGGCTTCGCCGCGTCGGTCAGCTGGCTCGGCGAACTCTTCAGACGGCAGCCGATCACGGGCCGCGGCTGGATGTGGATCGCGATCGTGATCGTGCTGCTGTTCAACGTCCTGCACCTGCTCAGCATCGACTACGGCGAGGCCGGGTTCCAGGTGGTCGCGACCTGGCTGCTCGCCGGCGTCTTCATCGGTTTCGCCGAAGAGGTGCTCACTCGCGGTCTCGTCGTGAACATGCTGCGCAAGGCCGGATACCGCGAGATCGTCGTCGCCGTGATCTCGGCCGCGGTGTTCGCCGGACTCCATTCCGGGAACCTGCTCAGCGGTCAATCACTGTTCGCCACCGCGTTCCAGGTGGTCTACACCTTCGCTTTCGGAATCTGCATGTACCTCGCCATGCGGGTCACCGGCACTCTCATCGCGCCTATCCTGCTGCACGCCAGCACCGATCCGAGTATCTTCCTCCACACGGCCTATCCGGTCGAGGGTCCGGTCTCGACGCTGGCTGGGCTCGGAAACCCCGCCGTGATCGTGGTCGGTCTCGTGCTGCTGTTCTTCATCCGCGGACGTGTCGGCGTCGCAGACGCTACGGCGGGAGACGTGGGTCCGGCCTTCGACGCACCGCAGCGCTAGGGGCGTTCCGCCTCTGGCCAGTCGGTGACGAAGACCTTGCCGATCGTCCGGGAGGCCTCCACGATCTCGTGGGCCCGACGCATCGTCGCGGCGTCCAGCGGAATCCACCAGGTTCGCGACGCTCTCCAGGAGGTCGTGCTGGTAGTGGTCGGAGGGATCGGTGACGGGCCTCGTGAACATGAGCTCCCAGTGCCAGGTCACGCTCTTCGCCTTGAGCGCGTCGATGCTGCCCCCGGTCTCGTCGATGGAGACGACCCGTCCGCGCGGACGGATCACGTCGGCGATCGCCCTGACGTTGCCGGGAGTGAACGAGGTGAACACGTAGTCGACGCCGGCGGGGGCGAGCGCCGACACCTCGCCGGCGAAGTCACGGCCAACGACGTGGTCGGCCCCCATCTGACGCACCCACTCCGCCGTCTCCGGGCGCGAGGCCACGGCGATGACCTCGAGACGCGTGAGGGCCTTCGCGAGCTGGATGATCAGCGCGCCGACGCCTCCTGCCGCGCCGATCACCAGGAGCACTCCCGTGCTTTCGCGGGTGAGCGCCAGGCGGTCGAACAGGCTCTCCCACGCGGTGATGACCATCAGCGGCAGTGCGGCCGCCTCGGCGACCGACAGCGTGCGAGGAGCATGGCCGACGATGCTCTCGTCCACCAGGTGGAACCGCGCGTTCGTGCCCGAGCGATCGATCTGCCCGGCGTAGAACACGCGATCCCCCACGGCGAAGCGGGTCGACTCCTCGCCGACGGCGACCACGACCTCTGCCGCGTCGTAGCCGAGACGTGCCATCACCGCGCCGACGACACGCGTCGCGCCTGCGGTCCGTCTCGGCACTCCGCCATACCCTCAGGGACATGACCGTCGAGGATCCGGAACCTGCC
>NZ_QOAY01000138.1:7268-40610 GCF_003314775.1 Microbacterium sp. H6
TCGCGACCGTGCGCACCGCTCCGCACTCGCCGTCGCCCTCTGGTTGCTCGTTCCGTTGCTCGTCGTCGCGGCGTACGTCGCGCAGATCCTCGAGTCGTTCAGCGCCGTCGGCTGCGAAGGCGATTGCGACCTGGCAGTCGCTTTCGGCGCCCGCGCCGTCTTCCCGTGGGCGGTCGCTGCCTCGGTCATCGCGGCGATCGTGGCCGCGTTCACGCTCCGGCATCGGAGAAAGCCCGCCTACTGGGCTCCCCTGCTCGGCGTGGTCCTCGTGCTGGTGTCGGCCATCACCACCAGCGCCGTCTTCCAAGCCGGGCTCGCCCCCATGTACGCGCGCAACGACAGGATCGCGAACGGTGAGGTTCCCGCCGAGACGACTCCGCCACTCCCCGACCCCGTCGGGGGCTGGGAGGCGAGCGTCGACGGAGCGACGTTCTTGTCGTTCAGTCCCGACGGGACCGTCACGGGCAGCGACGGGTGCAACGATCTGAGCGGCCGCTGGTCGCAGGATTCGGCGGGAAGGATCGAGCTGGAGACGCTCCTCCCCCAGACGGAGAACGCCTGCGACGGCATCGACGCATGGCTCGGCCGAGGGCGATCCGCGGACATCATCGACGGCTACATGTACGTCAACGGCGAGGCTGATTCGCCGATCGGTGGGCTCCAACCGGCGCGCCAGTCCCGCGACTGAGCTTCGACGCGCTGCCCCCGTGAACGACGAAACCCCCGGGAATCCGGGGGTTTTCATCTGTAGCAGGAGCGGGGCTTGAACCCGCGACCTCACGATTATGAGTCGTGTGGAATCTGTCGATTTCGACTTGCTTTCCGGCGAAATCTACGTATATGGTGGCTTTAACGGCAGTCAGCAACCGCTAGCCGCCGTTACCGATGGGTACACCACCGGGTACACCGACCTTGGCCGGAAGGGAACAGCTGTGACGTACGTCGTAAGCAAGAGAAGAAGACCCTCGGGTGTTGCCCGAGCACGCGGAACTCAATCACCACGAAAGGGCAACCATGCGAGGCAAAGGCGAAGGCTCGATCTTCAAAGACAGTCGAGGGCTCTGGACCGGAGTGATCGAACTCCCGTCGCTCAACGGCGAGCGGCGTCGCAAGAAGATCCGGCGCAAGAACAAGGCCGATCTTCTCCAAGCGATGAATGAAGCGAAGGCTGAGCTAGAACGCCTCGGCGACCTGCCCACCAAGAACCAGACCGTGGAGCAGTGGTTCCTCTACTGGCTCAAGCAGGTTGCCAAAGAGATCCGCCCCAACACGTTGGACGGATACCGTCGCACGGTTCAGAACCACATCATCCCGGCAATCGGGAAGGTGAAGCTCGACAAGCTGACAGCGACGCACATTCGCCGCGTCCACGACTCCATCATCTTGAAGGGGCTGTCGTCAACCACCGCTCTCCTTGCCCACCGCACGATGTCCGTCTCTCTAAAGATGGCCGTCCGGGAAGGCCGGATCGGACGGAATCCGGCCGCACTGACCGCGCCTCCACGAAAGGCGCGCTCCACACTCGAGGCGCTCACGTTGGCCGAGGCTCTGGCGTTCATGAAGTACGCGCTCGACGACCAGCCGGCGTACCGCCCGCAAGGCGCATTGTGGGCCACCGCCCTCCTTACCGGCGCTCGGCGCGGGGAAGTGCTTGGGCTCGAGCGGGACCGGATCACCGACGTCCTCGATCTGTCCTGGCAGCTATTGCGCTTGCCACTCTCGGACACCGATGGGCGCCCAGACGTGCCGGTCGACTATGAGTACCGGCACCTCACCGGTGGGCTCTACCTCACGCGCCCCAAGTCCTCGAAGTCGTGGCGCGTCATCCCCTTGATGGATCCGCTCAAGACCATCCTGGAACGCCACATGAACGAGACCCCAGAGAACGAATGGGGGCTCATGTTCACGAAGAACGGACGCCCGATCGGCCCTGACCAGGCATCACGCGACTGGCGAACCGCTCTGGCTGAGGCTGGCCTGGAGAAGAACGTACGCCTTCACGACGTTCGCCACACGACTGTCGATCTGCTCTACGCGGCGGGAATTCCAGAGGACATCATCATGACCATCGTGGGGCACTCCACACGCGCCACGACTCGCGGCTATCAGTCAGCGCAGAACCGGGACAGGCTCACCGCGGCGTACGCCCAGTTCTCCGCGTTGTTCACGCCGCCCGCTTCGCCCGATCGTCAGCTCGACGCTCCGCCCGCTGCCTGACCATGCGCGCTGTCGTGGGGTCGGCAGCGATCCCCTCGACGGATTGTGCAGCTCTGGCAAGGAGCACGTAGTACCTGACCTCTGTGATTCCGAGCTCGTGGCGGATGCGTGATGTCTTGGTGGGGGTGTGGCGCGGGTGTTGGGCCTCGAAGGCGAGTAGGTCGGTGGGCGTCATGGGGTGGAGTTTGCCGTGAACCTCTGACGTTGAATGGTTGCGCGGTGTATATACACCCGGTACGATGGATGCATGTCAAGTCTCAACGCTCAGCAGCAGCAAGCCATGGATGACTACTTCCGGTGTGCCGCAATCGAGATCGGCGAAGCTGCCCACGAGGCATCCAAAGGAATAGCCGACGCGATTGCCAGCTTCGAATCATCTCGTGGCGAATAAGCCGAAGACGCCTCACATGTCGTTCAGGATCGACGGTGACCTGAAACGTGACGTACTGCACCTAGCCAAGATCAATGGCGAGTCAGCGTCCGACATCGTGCGGCGGGCGTTCGAGAACTACCGCAACGAGTACAAGGATTTACTATGAGCGTATCTGCGGACGCCGCTCGTGCTATGCGCATGGGCATCAACCTGGGTCGCTTGATTGCCGTGGAAGTCGCGATGGACCGTCTTGCTTCTGATCCCATGGCTGCCTTCAGCACCTCCCACCCGGCAGGTGCGGTGAACGTCGCCGTGGACGATGCGGACATGAGTGACACGATCACCCATGCCCCCACCGGCACGTCAGCGATGCTCACCGCGGGACTCAGAGAGTCATTCACACGGGTGTACGCGGTTCCCAGCACTGCGGCATCAGCCATGACTACCTCCGATGCCCAGAAAGATCGATCAGCCGACCGAAGTGACGTTGACCGTGGGAACCACGTTCACCACCGTCTGACCGGGAAGCGCCCCAGTCGGAGACGAGAGCGCAAACCCGCCCACGAACGTGCCACCAGTGGCGGCCGTCCAGATGCCCCCGTGCGAGTAGTTGCCGCTGGCGACATCGACGGCCACGCTGGAGCCGGACACCACGCCGTCGACAGCACCACCGGCCCACGCGGTCTGCTTCCGTGCGTATGCGGGAGTGCCCCCGGTGGCCTCCGATGCGCCCGTGACGCCCGGGTCGGCCGTGTGGAGGCTGATCCAGTTGCCGCGTGCGGTGACGGCGAGTGCCGCCGCTTCCTTCGAGTCGTTCGTGAACGCCATGATCAACCTCGCTTCCGGTCGCGGCGGAGCGTGACTCGCTGGACGGCCATCTCGACGGAGGCCTCAGCTTCGGGCGCGTCCAGCACGGCCTGGCGCACCAGCGTCACGTCGGCGTAGTCCTTCGGGATCCCGTTCGACACGATCGAGAGCGCGGACGCGGCACCAGCGAGAACCGCCGTGGCGACCGCGCCAGCCGCGGCGAGGCCGATGCCGAGAAGCGCGTCACCAGTCGTGGGGATCGCGATCGCTGCGATCGGGATCACCGATGCGAGGGACTGGGTAGCGGTGCGGATGAATCCGCGCTTCGCGGCGAGCTTCGTCGCAGCGGGGATGATGGGGTCAGTCATGATGTGGGATCTCCTTCGGGACGGGGGTGGTGCTTGCGCAGCCATGTGGGAGGAATGGTGTCTTCGATCAGCGCGATGTCGGACGGATCAAGGTCGGGACCGTGGTCTGTCGGCCACTGGCGAGCGATAGCGCGCAGGATGCGAGCGAATGCGGACGACTTGAGACGGTCCTTCTCGGTGAGCGTCGCGACATCCGTCTTGAGAGCCGTGATCTCTGTCCATGCACCCTCGAGCTGCTCACTCACCCGCTTATCGATTCGCGCATCGAGCGCGGTCTTCGCATCAGTCTTGGTCTTGCCACGCGTGGCGAGGAAGGTGAGGACAACGCCCATCCCGCCCACGCCAGCGCCGATGATGGTGATGATCGTTTGCGGGTCCATCAGGCGCCCTCCTCTCGCCGTTCCTTGATCTCCTCACCGAGCAGGGTGAGCCGGAAGATCGGGAGCGGCAGAGCGAGGACAATGATGAACGCGACGAAACCGGCAGACGCGGCGGGATTGGCCCGGAACAGCACCACGGCAGCGGCGTAAGCAGCGAGAAGCGCTACCAACAGCGCTTTGCCGCAGATCTCCCACCGCCACAAGCGCGGAAATGCGACGCCCAGCAAGCAGGTCGTGGCAACGATCGCGAGCAGCGTCCCCATGGTGTCGATCACCGGTTCATCGAAGAGCTCGTGCAACACGGGAGAGCCGAAGAGCGCCGCCCAGATCCCCGCACCGATCGCGATCAGGTCGTACACCGGCAACCAGACGCGCTTCAGTGACCGGTACTTCCACTCATCTGGTGGAATCGCGTCGGGGTGCCAGATCGACGCGAGCCATACCCTCCGCATCATCCCTCGACGGCCGGCACGGAGGCGGCAGTCTTCTGTAGGCCAGCGATGGTCTGAGCGAGCTGGGATGTGTCGATCTTCTGCTCCACAGCCCGCGACCAGTACCGGCCCCCGACAGCTCCCGAGATGTCGTAGGCGAGACCACGCATGCACGCGTCGAGCGCCGACCACGGCACCCCGAAGGTCTTCAGAGCGGTCGTCAGTCCCGCGTCGTCGAGCTCGAGGTACTTCTGATCGGGGTTGTGGATGATCGCGGCGTTGATCGCGTCCACAGGGACATCCTGGTGGGAGACCTTCTCCTCACCGAAGGTGAAGACGTGCTTGCCGTTCCAGCGGATGGTGCGCATGGCGGGTTCCTCCAGGGTCGTGATGGCCGCTGCGGTCGTCTTGCCGCCAGCGGGTGCCGGGTCGTTGCGGTGCTTGTCGCGCTCCGGGAAGTACTCGAAGTGCCACGGTTCGACGAGCGTTCGGCGACCGTTGACCGTGCGGTAGACGGTCTGAAACCACCCGTGCTCGTTCATCAGGGCGACGTTGCGCTCGTCGGTGTCCTTCGCACGCCCCTTCTGGTGCACGCTCGGGGTGTCCGGGTGCAGCGCGATCGGCTTCCCGTACCTCAGGAATGTGAGCCAGTGCGCGTTCTGTTGCTCCCACGATCGACCGGCCTCGGTGATCTGCTGCGGATGCCCGAGAGCTCGATCGATCCGCGCCTGACTCTTCGCCGCTTCGGTCTCGAGCCACCCACGTCCGTGACCGATGTCCGTCTTGCTCAATGTGCCGCCCATGTCGACTCCTAGAACTCGAATCGGCCGGTGCCGAAGAAGGCGTGGTTGGCGACACCGCCAGCGGTCGTCATGGTGCCGTTGACGACCATCGACTGGAAGAAGATGCTTCCGTCTGAGCCGACGTACCAGCGGGACGCGCCGAGGTTCCCGCCGACACCGATCGTCCCGGAGCCCAGGGGGGCGTTGCCGGGTGGGCGCACACCTGCGGGCAGGACTCCGACGACGACTGCGGCGCCGGCGTTCACAGCGAGGTTGGATCCTGTGCGGGTGACCTCGAACGCGGAGATCTCCGCACCGCCCGGTGTGAGCCGGTAGCGGATCGCGCCGCTGCTAACCGCCCACCCGGATGCAGGAGTCAGGGTCACCCAGTCGGTTCCGGGCGCTGCGAGCACCCAGGCTGCGTCCTTCGACCGATAGATGCGCCCGGTGTCCGTCTCCACCCACAGCATGCCGTTGCGGTGCTTCGCGGCGGGCAGAGTTTGACGTTCCGTGCTCGAGCCCACTCGCACGTTGGCGAACGACGCCGCGAAGTCGGCGATCGCTTGCAGGTCGACCACGGTCTGGGTGGGTGTCGGGGAGACAACCGGCTTGCCGTAAGCATCAAGGGTGTAGCCCATGAGCTACCTCGTTTCTGTTGGCGCGCGGCTGAGCTCACGCGAGAGTCGTAGGAAGAGGGAGGCTCAACGCCACTTGATGCGCAGCGCGCCAGAGAGGCCGTCTTGAGCGAGGGAAGCGAACTTCGAATACCCGCCCTGGTTGAGCCCCACACCGTAGAAGGAGCCCCCCGCGATGAGCGCGGCGAACCATGCATTGTTCGGTACCAGGTTCCACCCGTTCGGCGGATCCCAGGGGAACAGGCTCCCCATCGCGGGAACGCCCGCCTTCCCCGGTGAGGTGTGGAGCGCGAAATTCGGCGAGGAGCCCTGGTCCTGCACCCGGTTGATGAACATCTCCATCGACACGAGCTGAGAACCGGCAGGGATCGTGTCCTTGATCTGCGTGCCGTAGAACCATGCCCCATATGTCGAGTTCGACGCCCACGGCTGCGCCGTCCACCATCGCGTCGCTCCCCTGTCGGTGGAGCCTGCGTCGATGGCTCGGAAGGTGGCTTCCTTCACCGTCACCCCGCCCCCGCCAGGGGTGGGAGGAGGCGTCGGGGACGCCGGTTGAACCGACAGCGCACCAAGGCACACCGGCCCGGGCCACGAGATCCCGACCGTCTGCCCCGAGGTGGGAGCCGTGCCGACCGAAGGCATCGAGAACTCGCCGAAGTCGGTCGTCACATTCACGACCCCGGAACCGACCGTCGTCACAACCCCCACTCCCGGCCGGCCCGTCGTGGGACCGAGCAGAAACCAGGAACCATCGACCGACCACACGTGGACGGGTTCGTTCACGGACGGCACGTAGGCGGTGAGGAACGCGGCGGGGAATCGGGACTGGTCGATGTCGATGAGCGCTTGACCGGCGGAGATGCCCGCGAAGGTTCCCACGCGGGTGATGACCTTCGACTTCTTCGCGATCAGGTCGAGGAGGCGGTCGGTGTCATTCATCCGCCACCTCCACAGTGAGCCGCGTGGCCTCATCACTGTGAGACACCTTCAGCACCCGAACTCGCGACCCTTCGAAGCGCAACACGTCACCGACCTCGCGCAGCGGGTTGAAGCGCTCCGTGACTTCCCTGGTGACCCCACGCACACGCGATACGCGCGGAAGCAGTTCGGCCGCGTAGTCGTAGCACTGCTTCGTGGTGGTGAGGAGATCCGACGAGTACGTGTAGGTGGCGACGCCGAAGGGTGATGCGGAACCGTCAGCGTTCCCGACCCGCAGGAAGCCATCCGTCACGCTGGCGACACCATAGACCGGCTCGCCGGTCGGGCTCTTGCCCTTCACGACAACCCGGTTGTACGTCTTCTCAGCCGTCAGCGTGCGCGGTGCGGACACGTAACCGGTCAGGTCATCGACAGGTTCGGGCCATGCCTTCGGGCGGGCTGTCAGTACACCGGAGGCGTTCAGCGCCGGCCATGCGCCGAGCCTGTCGAACAACTTCGATACTGCGGCATCCTTCTGCTCATCGTGTGCGACCGGGGTCGCGATCGTGGCATCCGCGACGTTGCGCACGAGCGGCAGACCCGTGATCGCTTGAATCTCGCCCCATACCGACGTGGACGCCGACTGGGTGGGCACCGCGAATCGGTCGCGGATGACGCGCTGCAGTCCATCCTTGAGGTTCAGCTCGAACGACTCGCCGGGGTGGATGACTCGGCCCGTCCACGGCATCTGCGACTCGACCGACGTCGGCACGGAGTCGATGACGAACCGACCCATCGCGATGCGTTCCGTGAACTCCCCCGCTCCCACCAGACAGTCGATCTGGAGTTCGGACCCGAAGGGCGAGAACCAGTCCCCCACCTGTTTCGGAATCATCGACGTCGCATGGTCATCCGCCCACACCACGGTGCAGGAGCCAGACCCTGCGACGAACTGGTTCCCGTCCCAAGACAGGTCCACGTCGGAGATATCCAGGTTCGCCAGCCGACGCTGACCGTCATACATCAGGTCAGCGACCCAGACGCGCGAGAAACCACCGCTGCGAATGAGATCGAGGGTGCGGGCTGAAACATCACGCATCCCGCACCCCCGTTTCACCCAGCAAGCCCCGCCAGGGAGTAGTCGCGATCCTGTGCGTCATACGACGCATAGGCGGCATCTCGAGCCGTGTACGACGCATACCCCGCGTCGAGGTCGGCGTAGGACAGTGTTGCGATCACGAGCGCCGGCGCAGGCGGGTTCACTTCATCGACCGTGGTCGTGAATCCCAGAACATCGCCGCCGTAGCCTGACCTGTCGACTTCTGAAAGGAACGGGACGTGGCAGAAGAACACGGAAGGCCAGCGCCCCGATGTAGATCGGATCAGCCAGATGGGCAACTGCGGGGTCTCGTAGGTGCCCAACGTTGCGTGCAGCGTCTCGAGGTCAGCATCCGCGACCTCGAACACCACGGGGACTCCCTGCAGCGAGCGACGGGGACCGAAGCCCACGTAGTCGGGTGTTGCCTCTCCCGAGGAGAAGACCAGGCCACCCGGTGTTGCTCGCGTGAGCTCTGGCGCCGTGCCCCAGTTCAGTTGAACCTTGACCGCCAGGGACGGATCCAGCGGTTGCTGGATGACAGTCCCCCCAGTCCATCCGATTGTCGACGACCCGATCGCGACTCGTCCCAGCGGGGTGCTACCCGCCCAGCATTCCGCCTCGTAGGAGAACGATCCCCGAAGGGGCGGCTCATAGTCGATCAGGGACAGTGAGCCCGTACCCGCCGACTCGATCGAGGCGCTCGCGTTCACCGCGCCCAACCATGACGGCGCGTACCCCAGGTAGGGCGTGGACGAACCGGAGAACCACCGACCGACACTGTTGGCCGACTCGGTGAGGAACCCTGTGACGTCCAGTCGTGCACCCACGGGGACTGTGCCCGTGATGCGGAAGATCGGCACTGCGCGCACTGCGCCGGCAAGCCGCGGGACAGAGAAGCCCACACGGTTCCACCCGCTACCGATGGAACCAGTCGCAACATCCGAGGTGCCCAGAAGAACGTTGGATGAGTTGTACTGCTGGATGTAGACCCGTCCGATGGGATCCGAGATCGACGACGGGCGAACCCAAGCCGAAGCCGCGATGTCCGGGCCCAACGGGGTCTTCAGGACGTTGTTTGTCGCCGTGCCGCGCACATCCAGGTAGGTCGATGCGGCTGTCGCTTCGACACGCACGAACGTGTCGATCCCCATCCCGCCAACGTTCATCCCCAGCGTTGAGGTGGCCGTGAACGTCGGTGAACCTGCCCCCGATTGTGACGCCGAATGGGATGACGTCGAGGTGCCGGCGGGGTCGACGTCAACGTTCCGTCGAACCTCCAGAGGAGGCCCGCCCGCGAACGCACGGTCGACCCCGCCGCGCACCTTGATCTCACGCCCATCGGCGATACGCCATAGGGTCACCCGGTTGGTACCCGCGAGCACATCAGCCGACTCGATCACCATCTCGACGCGAGGCACCGGGGTCATATCCGACAAAGGAGTGAGAACAACCGTCATGCCGACACCTGCCCTCCGCTGTACGCAACAGCATCCGTCTTGGCCTTCGCAACGATCTGTTCTTGGACGATCGCCCGCACCGGATTCCCGTCGACCAACAACGTGAACTCAGCCCCAGCAAGAGATACCTGAATGGGGGCAGAAGACGACGGGCGCTGCGACTGGGTGAAGCCCATTCGATCTCCGAAGGTCTGCCAGATTCCGTGAGTGCGGTCCCTGTACTTCGGGTCAGTCGTCCCGTACATCTCGTCGTAGCCAGCTTCAGCCATGACACGGTGCTCGATCCCACCAGGCGTGGCCGGATAGATCCCAGGCAGGAAATCACCCGCCGCGAACTTCTTCACGCCGCCCTGGTAGTAGCCGCCAGTGGCGTTCGGAGTCACGTCGAACTTGCCGACCGAGAAAGACTCGAGGGTGATCCGCTTGTACCCGGGAATCGCGTCGAGGCGCGCCTTTACCTCAGCCAGCTTCGCAGCGGCCTGTTCGGCTTCGACTCGGTACTTCGTCTCGCGGTTCTCGGGCAAGTTCAGCCACGCCTGATAGACGTTCCCAAGCGCCGACGTGACCTGTGAGGCAGATCCGAGGTTCTTGTCAGCCCACGCTGTCGCCGTGGCGATGTCCTCACCCTTCGCGACACGCATCTCGATGACCTTCTGCCGGCCCTTCTCCCACTCCTCCGTTGCCGCTGCGAGAGTCCCACCGTTGTTGATGATCGCCGTAGCGGAATCGAGGTGCGACTGCTCCACCTCACGCATGGCATCACGCAGACGGATCGAGGCGTCGTTGGTCCCGTCGAGGACCGCCCCCTCCTCTTCGGCAGCCTTGGCAAGCGAGTTCAGCGACGACAGAGCGCGATCGCTCGCGTCCCCCATCGACATCGCCGCATCGCCAACATCAGTCAACGCGGTAGCGGTGCCGCGAAGCGCCTCGTCCGCCTCTGTCGCCTCTGTCTTCATCTCTGCAAGCGCGGCCTCAGCCTCAGCAGTAGACCCCGGAAGCTCGCCCATCGCGAGCTGCAGGAACTCCGTGCTGTCCGCAGCGATGCCTTGCCCTGCCGCCAGCTTCAAAATCTCGTCACGATACGCGGGCATCTCATTGAGCAGCTGTCGTGTCTGCTCGGCGGTGAGCTTGTTCTCATCCCGCAGCGCGCGGAAAGCGAGCTGCGCCTTGGGGAGATCGCTCGAGGCCATCTCCGAGAGAGCTCCGCCGTAGCGCTTGAGCGAGTCGTAGGCACCACGCTGAGAAACGGTGGTGGAAAGTGCATCCGCCCAGTTCTTCTGAGCATCGATCGCGTGGTCGAGCAGCCCAGGAAGATCCTTCAGTTCTTCGGCGTAGTCCCCGGACATGAAAGTCTCGAGCGATCCTCGCTCAAAGGCTGCGTTCAGGCTCTCTGCCGCGCTGGCAGACGTCTTGATCGCGTTGAGGATGTCCGCCTGAGCAGGCACGCCATCCTCGATCTGCTTGTTGAACAGTGCGACAGCCGCCGTAGCCGCGAAGAGCGCAACGCCCCACGGGCCACCCAGGAACGAGGAGAGGCCGCCCAAACCAGAACGCACCGCGCTGGTAACACTCGGGAGGGACTGCATCGCGACCTTGAACGCCACAACCTTCGGGATCGCAACCAGGGCCGCGCCCCCGATGAGAGCCGTGACGCCGACGACCCCGGTAAGCACACCGATGATGCCCTGAACGGGCTCGGGAATGTCTGCGAGGAAGCTCGCGAACTCCTTCAGCCCGCCCGCTGCTTCCGCGACCGCAGGCAGGAACACCGAGCCGAATGAGATCGCCGCGTCGTTGACTGCGTTCCCCGCGATCTGCATCTGCGATTCGACGGTGTTGTACCGCTTCTCCGCCTCAGTGAGCAGCGCGTTGTTCTTCTCGAACTCGCTGTTGCCCATGCCCATCGCGCCGGCGAACATGTCCGCTGCCGAGGCAGATCGCAGGAGCGCGTCGCGCATCCTGACTTCGGTGATACCGAGCTCCGACAGGACACCGAGAGTCGATGAACCCTGTGACTCTGCGTCCGACAGCCCCTTCACGAACAGCGACAGGGCCGCAGCCGGGTCAGACTTCCACTTCGCGGCGAACTCATCCGCTGACGTCCCCGCTGTCTTGGCGAACAGCTCGAGGCGTGAGCCTCCCTCCTCCACGGAGGCGGCGATGTCGATCATCACCTTGGACATGGCGGATCCGCCAGCCTCAGCCTCGATACCTACAGAAGAGAGCGCAGTGGAAAGTCCGAGAACCTGACCCTCAGTGAGCCCAACCTGCTTGCCGGCACCAGCGAGACGCATGGCCATTTCCATGATCTCGGCCTCGGTCGTGGCGTAGTTGTTGCCCAGACCGACAATGGCCGAACCGAGCTTGTCGACGTCACCCTGAGCCGTGCCCATGATGTTCATGAACCGGGCGAGCGAAGTGGCCGCGTCATTCGCTGACAGGTTGGTCGTCTCGCCGAGGTCGATCATCGTCCGTGTGAAGGCGACGACGTTCTCAGTCTTGATGCCGAGCTGTCCAGCAGCTTCGGCAACCGCGGCGATCTCGTCGTGCGAAGCGGGGAGCACAGAGGTCAGGCCGCGAAGCCCATCCTCTACTGCAGCCAGCTGCGCGGGCGTACCCTCCACAGTCTTGGTGACGCCAGCCCAGGCAGATTCCCAGCCGATCGCGGCCTTGATCGAGAGCGCCGTCATCGCGGTCATCGCTGTACCGACACCCAGGGCGACCGTTCCTAGCTGGTTGAACGCCTCGCGCTTCTGCGCAAGCTGCTCGGAGGCAGTCCCGACCTTGCGAGTCTCGCTTGCGGCTTCCTCCATGCCGCGCTTGAAATCCGCAACCTCAGCAAGCAACCGAACCTTGACGACGCGATCGGCCATACGAACACCCCCATGGCTCGCGACGAACCGCTACCATCAGGGAATGAGCACAAAACTCGGTGGCGCGCGGTTCACCTTCGCGGTGTACGTCCTCTTTGGCGCGCTCGCACTTCTGTGCATCCCTGTCGCAGTCGTCTTCTTCTTCTTCGCCCCGATGGGCGGATTCGTGTTTCTGATCGCGGCAGGAATCCTCTGGGCGCTGTCAGCCTCAGTCGGACGGTCCTACAAGGAGCTCGTCGGCAAGAATTAGTCGTCGAGTTCGACGCGGAAGCTGAGGTAGCGAAGCATCTTCTCGCCGTACTTCTTCTCGGCGGCTTCCATCCCTTCAACGCGCGCTTTCAAAGCGAAATCGGTGACAGGATCGCTCAGCTTGAAGCGACCCATGTTCTTCTTGTCCGTGGCGTCGGACATCTTCCAGCCGGTGCTGCTGCGTGGCTCATTTGCTGCTCGACGGGCGCCGAGAAGCGCCCCCACCTCGTACGGCGTGAAACGCGCCTCGGCGAAGGACACGGACAGCAGTGTCCCATCCGGGCTGTAGGTGCGCGTCTCGGTGGCGTGGCCCTGCAGTTCCCGCACTGTGACGCCGAGCTCCAGCGCGAGTTGGGCTAGCTCTGCGGCGAGCCCGTCCGTGCTTTTCCCGCCGTCTTCAACGCCTCCTGGTACCAGGAATCGTGGATCATCCACAGAGCGAAGGCGAGGTTCTCGCGGTCCTGGCGGGAGAGAGTGTCATACACCTCAGGCCATCGGTAGACCGTCTCACCATCCGCGTTCGTCGCGAGGAGATCGTCTGACTCGTCACCGTCGACCAGGACGACGCCCTGGTACTCGCGGACAGCGGAGTCAAGGTTGGTGGCCGCGTTCAGGTCCAGGCGGACTGCCTCGCGCGGAGGATGCAACAGTGTGTAGGCGCGCCAGTCGTCATCAGACATCGCGGTCATCTTCACGCCGATCTGCGCGTCGTTGAAGATCACCGGCTGCACGACCGTCTCGCGCTTCTCGGCTCGCGCGCGTGCTTTCGCGATCCCCGCGTCGATATCGATCATTCAGAGACCTCCGTTGCAAGCCGAGCTTCGAGCTCGTCGACCTTCGCAGCCCACTTCTCGCGGCCGTCTTTGAGTCCGCCGAGACGGGCGGAAAGATCGCGTCCGCGAGGTGTGCGGCGGGCTTCGCGGTTCATCGCCGCGTACTCGTCGAGCTGTGCGATGAACTGCGCCAGCAACAGCCGAGCCGTGGTCAGCTGCGCCTTCACTGGGCGCTCAGTTGCGACATCCATGAGACCTATTCCTCACCATCCTCACCAGAAGAGAGATGACCCGGGGGTGGAGCCTGGTGAGGGAAACCCCACCCCCGGAGCTTGGGGCTACGCGACGACAGCGACTTCCTGCTCGACGCGACCCGTGATCGACGGCATGGTCTGCTTGTGCGCGTCCGTGTTCGCCGTCGCCGGCACATCGACCGACGTTGCGGTGCGGATCGGCACCACGTCGTTGATCTTGTCGCCCGCCGCGAACGTGTGACCGGACTCGTAGCCGAGCGCGTGGACGATGTACCCGGCGACACCCTTCGTGCCGAGGATCGTCTCGACCTCGGTCGGCGTCTCGCGGTTGTAGACGTAGAGCAGCGTCAGCTTGTACTTCTTCGTGCCCTCAGATGAGAGCTCCTGCTCGAGCGTGTAACGCGTCGAGGTGCGCTCGTTGATGGTCGTCTCGAGCGCGTATCCGGTCGGGCCGTAAAGCCCGTACGTGATCGGGGTGCCGGCCGCGAGCTCCGCGACGGTCGGCTTCGACGGGTCTGCGATCGTGGTGCAGTGCAGCACCACGCCCATCCCGTCGTAGCCGAAAGACTCCTGCACTTCCTCGGTTGCCATTAGTTCTCCTCAGGGGTAAGCCCCTCGGAGGGGGCGTTCGAATCCTCACCAGGACTGGTCGCCTGCTTCTTCGCAGACTTCGCACGCTTGGGACGTGCGGAACTCTTCACCGGCACCGTGCCGGGAAAGTGAGAAGCCGGTCGCTGTGTAGCAACCGGCTCCGAATCGATGACCTTGTATCGGTCTGGGTGACGTTCAACCCATGACTGGGGAACGTCCACCTCATGTAGCGGCCCACCAGGAACCGCGCTGCGCACGCGAATGAACATCACGCCCTCCTTGAAACGAATTCGAATGACAGGTCGAGGTAGTGGAGGTCAGTGACCGGATCGAACCGGCCCTTCCCTTCCTCAACCCCGGGAACAAGCGACACCGGGTCACACCGACGCCCCGACACAGCCGGGATCTTCCCGATCACTGTCATCACCGCGTCGGCAAGCTCCAGGAGCCCGTCTGCGGTCGTCGCGACGATCCGCACGTCGTACCGCCACTTGGACCGGGAATCGGCCCTCTGGCGGGACGTGAACCTGTTGTCGTTGAGTTCTGCGGGTGCGTCAGGGAACAGGACAATGTAGTTCGCGCGGACGGGCTTGCCATCGACGCGACGAACGTTGTCGTACACCTTCCCCACCAGGACGGCCACGGCGAGCAGGAGCGCACGGAACGCGGCGAAGTGAGAGAACATCAGCCCTCCACCTTGTCGATCACGGCCTGCGTGATGGCGATCTCAAGGCCACGCGCGAAGTCGGCTTCGTTCGCTTCCAGGGCGTCACGTCCGGCGTGCTGTGGGGCCGCCTGCACACCACCCGGAGCATCCTCCAGGAAGCCTGCGGAAGCGCCCGCGCGACCGAGCTCAGGACCGATCTCCGCTTCGATTCCGTTGAGCGGGTACTTGATGTCGTAGAAGATCGATGACGCGTACCGCTCGGAGTAGCCATCGCCGCGGCCAACCTCGGCCCCCTGCCGCCAGTCTTCCTTCACGCTCCTGGCAGTGACCTCGAGCGCCTTCTTGATGTTCCGGTTCGCTTCCGGGGGGACCGCGGAGAGATCTGCGGCGAGTTCAGCGAGTTCGGAGAAGTCGTCAGCCATCAGCTCAGCTCCTCCAACGGGTAGCGGTAGGCGGTCACCTGTCCCCCACCGGCCGCGCCTGCGATCTTGAACCGCCGACCGACAAGCATCGGGTCATCGGATCCGCTGCACTCCACCTCGTCGTCGGTGAAGAAGCGTGCCGTGCCGAACGGGACAGACAGGTACGGTTCCTGCATCGCGACTGGGGAGCCTGTCGCCTGGGAGTTGGACACTTCGCGCGACCCCCATCGAATCCGGCCCTTGCCGGTGTACCGCTCGGCGTCGAGGACGCGCGTGGCATCCTTGGTGTCTGGGTCGATTCCGTCACGGAACTTCCCCACGAGCACCGTCTCGAACATCCGCGATTCGGCTTCAGCGCGCAGCTGCGGCAGGGCTGCAGCGATGTCTGTACCGAGGGTCACCATTCCCCCAGCTCGAAGATCGGCTTCCCCGCGATGTCTACCCCACAGGAGCAGAACGTCGCCCCGAATGCGAGGGAACACCAGGGAAGATGCTGTGACCCAACCGGGGGGATCATGTCGATCGAGAACGCGCCACTGTCATCCGGGTCAGTGAGGCCGAGAAGGGTCCACCACTCGTCGATGATGTCGATACGGCCTTTGCCCGACTGGTAGGTACGCGCTGTCGTGCCGTCGTCAACGGTCACAGAGACTTGTGTCGCGTCGTCTGGACGCTTGATGTACGCGGCGACAGCTTCACGCACCACGTAGTCGAGCTTCACCTCGGAGATCGTCGACATGTCGACGTCGAGCTCCTCGGCTCGGTTCTGGATGAGCATCAACGCATCGTCGATGTCCATGTCCCACTGCTGCTCCGTGATGGAGCCAGGTTCGGGGGCGGCCCTGCCGAGCTTGACCGCGATCATTGCGGGAGTCACAGTCATGACCGCCCCCTTCCCTAGTTAGTCCTCTTCGGACTCCTCTTCGCCGGATTCCTCTTCGTCCTCCGAGCCGGACGCACCAGCGGCAACGATGACCGCGAGAATGTCGTCCTTCTTGGTGGCATCGCCGAGGTCAATCCCGTTCTCCTCGGCATGAGCCTTGAGATCCGCGACCTTCCATGACTTGTCGGGAGCGTCCGATCGCTCCACGGCCTGCTTCGCGTCCACATCGGCCCACTGAGAGTCGGACACGATCGGGTGGTCATCGCGAACGTTGACCACCACCCCAGTGACGATGTTCAGGAGACGCATCAGCCCGCGACCTTGTCCACGATCAGCGCGAACGCGTCGAGGTCCGCGATCCCCCAGCCGTAGACAACCTCTGCGCGGAACGCGACCTGGTTGTTGCGCTTGAGGTCGCCCTGGCCATCCGGGTCGCCGTAGCGAATGAGCTCGAGGCCGAGCGCACGCTGCACGCCCCAGCGGAAGGCGGAGAAGTCTCCGACGATGCCGAGGATGTTCGACGCGACTGCGAGGACGCCGGCGCCGCCGACCGTGCGGGACACCGACGCGCGGTGGCCTTCCAGCTCGGAGGGATCCAGCGACAGGCGGAAGTTCGGGTAGAGCTTCTGCTCGCTGTTCACGCCACGCAGGGCAGAGAACTTCGCAGCAAACGCCGGGTCGAGGGCGATGTCGCTCGGAGTGTAGCCATCAGCGAGAACGAGCGCGTCAGCGGCGTCGAGGTTCGCGTAGGGCTTATCCGAAGCGACGCGCTCAACCTGGTTGGTTGCGGCGGAGAGCTTCTGCGTGATCGAGGCCGCGACGGCACCGGTCTTCGGGTTGACACCGTGGATGCCACCGAAGTCCAGGGCACGCGAGAGCGCCGGCTGGATCTGAGCGAGGATGCTCTCGACAGCCTGCAGCTGGTGATCCTCGTCCGCCCAGATGACTTCCTCGTTCATGCGAACGGTCTTCTGGAACTTGTGAGGCTCGACGGTCTGGATCTTCTTCGTGATGTCGTTGGAGGACTTCTGCCCGCCCTCGGACACCAGCTCGGCTTCACCCGAGTCGAAGATCATCGCCTTGCCGGTGCCGAACTTCTGCGGCTCGGAAGGCGACAGGGTCGCGATGGTCGAGCCCGCGGCGACCTTGCCGAGCCACGGGTCGATGATGTGATCGGGGAGCTCAAGGAACCCCGTTGCAAGTGCAGCCATGTGGCTACCTCCCTATTCGGTCTGTGCCGACGCGAACAGGCTGCGGGTGAACTCCCGCATGTCCTTGTCCTTGTCCGGCGTGGTTGTGGTGCCGCCCTCTTTTCGGGCGACGTTGCCGTTCTTCTTCTGATCCGCGATGCGCCCCGCGACCCGTTCGGCCTGCTTGGTCATCGCCTCTTCGTCGGAACCAGTGAGGAGCAGTTCGGCGTCGGAAGGCTCGCCCTTGGCGCCCTTCTCGGTGCTGATGCCGAACTTCGCCGCGACTCGGGTGCGTGCAGCCTCGGATCGTGTGGTGCTGAGTTCGCTTTCCAGCGTGCCCAGCCGATCCTCGAGCGTCTTCGCCCCGTCTGCCTTCGCTTTCAGGTCGGGGTAGTCCGCGTACTTCGCTTCGACACGTTGGACGCGTTCCTGCACGATGCGGTTTACCTCGGCCTGCTGTTCGGGCGTGAACGTCTTTCCCTCGGCGGGCTTCGGCTCGCCCCCCGCGCCAGGATTCGGCTCGGGGTTGGGAGTTCCTTCGGTCATTGGTTCCATCCGTTTCTGTGCCGTCGCACGTCAGAACCCCGAAACTGTCGGGTACAGCCCACCGAGGCGGGAAGTCAATCGGGGTAGTTCCCCTTGAGGTAGTCGCGCAGGAACGCCTTCTCCTTGGCGGTGCGCCGGCGCTTCGACGCCAGGTACTGAGCGGTGTCAGCCTCGGGGCCGATCTCGCCACCCTGGAAGACGGGAGCAGCGGTGCACATGCAGTCGTCGTGAGCCGCGAACGTGGCCGTCTCCTTGCGGTACACGGCGCCACGGTCAGCGAGCATCCGGCAGAAGCTGCACGACTTCGAGTCACGCGTGATCCGCTTCCACCCGACGCACGCCGGATCCTGCTTCCGATTCGCGATGATCGTGTCCCGGTACGGGCGCGCCATCTCCGTTCGCATCAACTGTGCGAACCGCGCGGCCGCGAGCTCGTCGTCGTCGATCGACAACGGATCCGATGCCCACGCGACACCTCTGCGGATCTTCACCGTCCGGTCGAGGACCACCGGAGTCGCGCTGTACGCACCCTCGGCGACCCCGAAACGGGAATCATCGTAGAGATCCGCGGCCAGTGCAGCGGACCCCTCCGAGTAGTACGCGAGAACCCCAGGTATCGTGTCGAGAAGCTGCAGCCGACGCGACTCCCATGACCCGGAGGACCGGCGCAGCATCCACCGCACCTGATCTTCCGCGTCATCACCCAGCAGGGTTAGGAGCTGCTTGGACTCGAGTGGCGTCACCATTCGCGACCTCCGCTTGACGTGCCGCTATCAGGGACTCGGCCGACTGGCGACCACGCATCTTGTCCCGATCCGCCTGCAGTCGGGCGATCTGCTGAGTGCTGAACCCGAGAACCTCGAGACCCACCTCAGTGTCACGAACCCACTCAGGAGCCGCGGCGATCTGCTTCGCGCCGGCGTCGGCCTGCGACGCCTTGGACAGGTACATCGGCGACCGCCACTTGGTGTCGATCGACGCCCACTCCTTCGGAATCTCCGACAGGCCGTTCTGGATAGCGAGCGCGGTCATCACTCGGCGACGGATCGGAACAGACCAGTCATCCGTCGCACCCTCCGCCTCAGCGATGAGATCTTCACGCCCAGCGATGTAGGAGCCCTCGGAAGTCGGGTTCGCCATGTCGGTGAGCGCGAACGCAGCGTCAGGAAGGTCGTACTCGCGCGCCTCGAGCTTCGCCAGCGCATTCAGGTCCGCGAGATGCGGCGCCGGGGACTGCGCGGCGATGTGCTCGACGGCGGCGCGGCCGCCCTCAATCACGTCACCGCGCTCATCAACCGCATCGGGCAGCATAAGGGCTCGGCCCAGTGCGACCTGCCACGCGGCCTTGTACGATCCGTCAGCATTCTTGAACATCGACTCGTTGGCACCGAGCAAGATGAGCTGCGGGATCGCGTAGATGTCCATGTGCGCTTCGAGGCGGACGAGCTCGCGAATCGCGGCGTACTGGTGAGAGATCGCAGCCGGCGTGATCCTGGAACGTCCCATGCGCTTCGATGACCGCGGCTTGTAAACGAGCGGATCGACCGGGACATGCCATGGGTGTTCGGAGCGGTCGATCTCCCACTTGCCGTCCACGATGTCGGCGTTGATCGTCTCGCCGTCGAGGTACAGCACGAACCCGGTGATCTTGTTCCGCTCACGCGAGGTCACCGAGAGCAGGTTGTCGAGACGACGCTTCCGGTTGTTCCACTCGCCGGTCGCGTTGAGCGCGTCCTTCGCGTGAACCAGCGCCTTCGGCTCATCCTCGCCACCCTGCGTCGTGATCAGGTAGGAGATTCCGTGGATGAGAGAGTCCGTGCGCCCCTGGGACAGCTCGGAACGGAGGAAGTTCGAGTCCTCGAGTTCCTGCATTCCGAGCGCGTCCAGGTCGCCGTCAGCCCACACCATCTCGTCGAGGTTGCACCGGCGAGCGAGACCATCGACGCCCTTCGCTGTCCACCCCAGGGCCAGCCCCAGCCGGTGGTACTGCGGTGGAATGATCGTCCCCACCTGACGGATAGCGGACTTCCCGTCGTACAGGTCAGAACGCTTCTTGTTGTGAGGTGACTTGTCCTCCAGCTGCTTCGCGAGGAAGTTCAGGTCCACCGTCTCGTCGTCAGAGAGTCCCGGGACTCGCAGAGTCTCATCAACCATGCGGTCCCCCATCCCTACAGCACCAAAGCCGTACGTTCCGTTGCGCGGCGCCGCGTCGGGCGTTCCACGTCGTCCTTCTGAGCACCCCACAGGGCGAGAGTCGCTGACACGATCGGAGTGATGTCCGACTCTGCGTCCTTCCGGTTCCACGCCCACGCGCCAGCGAGCGGGCGCTTCCGGGCGAGGGAAAGGGCCACGTTCAGTTGCGGCTGGTCCGTGTGCCGAAGCTTCGGTGAAGGCTCCATCACTCCGTCGAAGAACTGCCCGCACGCGATCGCCATATCCCGGCCCTCAGCAGCAGCGAGCGTCACCACAACATCGGTTCCGACCAGATAGTTCCGGCCGCGTCGCTCCTCGACGAGTCCGGTCATCTCATCCACGACGACCGCGTGCAGCTGATTGCGTTCCGCACGAGCTTTCACCCACGCAGACACCCACTCCACCGACCGCTTCTGCTCATCGAGCTCCACGTGCCACAAACCATCAGCACGCTGACCAGCCAGAGACACCGAAGCCACCGAGCGATCCGGGGCGACATCGATCGCAAGTGTGATCCGATCGATCGCCATCGACGCGGGATCCTTGACAGCACCCCACGAGTTGTCATCGATGACCTGCCCGGAATCGAGCGCGTCGTAGATGCCCATCGCTTCGCGCTTGAATGAGTCCTCGTTCTTGAGCTGCTTCCGCATGCGGAGCATCGACTCGAGCGGCGTGCGGTGCGGGAAGGACGGATTCGCTTTCGCCCACTGCGCCCGGTCATCCGGATCGGCATCCTTGTCCGCTGAGAACTCGACGTACACCATGTCGTCGGACAGACCCACGACCTGATCGAGCGGCTTGACCTCGAGCGCCTCGCTGCGACGCCCCAGCCATTCCTCACCAGGATCGGTGGGCCGTGGCGGTGTGCCCATGAAGAACAGAAGTGCGCCGGCCGGCTGGCGGGACTGGTTCGTCGCCGCCACCATGTCTTCGAGCGCCTTCTCGCCGAGGATCTGCGCCTCGTCGAACACCTCGACGTCGACCTCATCGAAACCACGGCCGAAACCACCCTCGCGGGCGCCGAACATGATCACCGAACCGTTGCGGAACCGGATTTCTTGTTCGCCATTCGCTGTTCGAATGCCGTCATTGCGCCCAGCGGCGAGATGACCACGGATCTTCTTCTTCCGGACCATGCCCTGCATCGTCTGGAAAGTCTTCGTGGCCGTCTTCGTCCGGTGTGCCGTCCACAGAACCGTCATCTTCGGGTTCAGGATGCACAGGGCGATGATGATCATGCCGACGAGGAACGTCTTGCCGACCTGACGCGGGATCGAGAGGACAATGCCACCGATCGTCGCCGCGTACTTGCCGTCCTTCGACTTGCCCAGTGCCACCGTGCCGATGCCGTGCTGCCACTCGTCAAACTTGACGCCCATCGCGGCGCACTGGGCAACCACTCGAGGCCACGCCGTCGACACGATCCCCTTGGGGTAGACCACGTGGCGGGCGAGGTCAGTGAGCTTCGGTTCAGATCGCGGCGGCGTCGAACTCTCCGTCTTCGACATTCGCGCCGCCCTCCGCGTCTTCCTCGCCGCCGCGCTGCAACGCCTCAATCTCCTTCGACAGAAGCGAGAGCTGACGGTGAAGCGCAGCCTTCGCCGGCCCCTTCTCATCAGGGAGGTCATTCGCGATCTCGCGACGCTGCGCAAGAAGGATCTGCAAGTAGTCACCCGACTCGATCGCCTCAGCGAGAGTCAGAATCTTCGGCGGCTCCGGCACCTCATCAGCCTTCACCGCCCGAAGAACAGACGTTCGATTCTTCATCACGGCCCCTTTCGAGGAAACGAAAAAAAGACCAGAGAGAGAGAACGGCAAGCCCCGGAGACCCGCTGTCGATGCGGGTGAGGGGGCACTCCCCCTGGGGTTCGGAGTCGTGTTCGAAGGTCAGTTGAGTGTGCCTGACCTCTTGATGATCGGGGCTACCAGGCGTGCGCGCTTCTTGCTGTTGCATCGCCAGTGTGCAGGCTGTGCGTTGCTCAGGTCGTGACGTCCGCCCTTGTCGATGGGGATGTCATGGTCGGCAACGAATGCTTCAGGGTTTGGTTTGCGTGTCCCTGGCAGGAAGTACGGGATCGTGTAGTCGATGGGTTCACCGCAGATGCGGCAGTTTCCCCCGAGGCGGCGTACGTGCTCCCTCATGCGGTTCTGCATGTTGCTGTTGCGGCGGACCATCGCGCCCACCTCCTCAGTCGTAGCCGAGTTGGTAGCTGACACCGTGCCTGTCGTCCCCGCTGTGCTCGTATCCCGTGAGGTGATCGTGGGTGCAGCAGGTGTCGGCGTCGGCTGGGGATGGCCATGGGGTGCCGCACTGGGGCAGGTGTGGGGCGCCATGTCAGTCGTCTTCCCACCTGTGCATGGGGCGCATGATGCGGGGGCTGACGTGGTTCTTGCGGGCTGCGATGTTCTCGGCGTGGCATTCCTCTTCGCAGGCCATCATGGCGGCGTAGGTGTGCCGGTCGATGCCGCAGAGCTCGCAGACGTAGGCGCTCATGGTTCGTCCGTGTATGCGTCGATGCGGGCTGTGAGGTTGGCGATGCCTGTCTCGTAGCCGCGGATGATGTTGACGAGTTCGCGCTTGTCGAGGCGGTGAAGGTCACGGCGCCGCTGGAGGTCATTCGGCTGGTGTGCGGCGTTGACTTCGCGAATGTCACTCATCAGTCGCCTCTCGAGAGTGCCCATCCGAGGGCAGGTTTCCAAATGATGTGGGCGAGAATCGAGAGGCTGATGCCGGCGACGATGCCGAGCGTGAGTTTCATTCCCGCTCCCTGCATGAGATGGGATTAATAGCCGTATTGGCTATTCGATTACGCCGATCGCTTCCCCGTGTTTGGTGGGGTGGAGTCGAAGGAAAGGAGAGGGTGCCGAGCTTTGCTTACGCGGGTGCACGGCGGACCTCGATAGCACCTTGCGGTGTCGCATACCTCCCAGGAATCGAACCTGGTACGGCGCGGTTTTGGAGACCGCCGCTCTGCCAATGAGCTAGAGGCATGTACTCGGCCACGCCATCACGCGGGCACCGAGTGTGTTCAGTTGGTGAGCTCCCGTCATGGGGTGCTCTATGTGCCGCGTGTCATTGCGGCGTCCTGCGACCGAGCTAACCGCGACTCTGGGTCAACGATCTGCCGGGAGGCTTGGGGATTTCTTCTCGCGGTATCGGGCTTTTGCCTCTCGGCTGCATGGCCTGCAAGCGCGACCGGTCTTCGTCCGGATTGTGTTCGCAGGCGTGAACTCATGTCCATGTATGCAGTGCGTCTTGGTGGAGTTGCGCGCCGCGATGGTTGAGGATGTCGCCAGGAGGTTGGCCCGTTGCGAGACCGCCTCAAGGTGCCTGGGATTCACGCAGCTCCGGTTCTCGCATACGTGATGGATAACAACGTCAGTGTCGAGGAGCGGTCCGTTGGAAATCACCCACGCAACGCGGTGAGCCGCGTACTCGCGCCCCGCGAAGCGCAGATGCCCGTACCCTCGCTTGGCTTTGATCCTGTACTCATGACACCCGCTTGGGGTCTCCTGTATCCCCGCGGCGAGACGCTCGCGAGCGTGGAGGGGAACATCGCTCAATGAGTTAGCATTCTTCATATCGACTCCTTGAAGTCGGTCACCGCCCCGAGCTGTTGGTAGCAGCGTCGGGGCTTCTTAACGAGAAGTAGCCCCTTACGGGGGCCAGGCGGATCGTTTCGCGGATCAGGCGTGAAAGCAAGAAGCCGCCCTCGTGTGAGTGGCGGCTTAGGGGGCTGGGAACATAGTTCTTGAGCCTCGCGGCTACTGTAGCAGGTTTTGCAGATTACTTCCTCGGGCGTCCCGGTGTTTTCTTGGATGCGTTTCTGAGGTCTCGGATGTTGTACCAGATGACATCACCGGGCCTGACGGTGCGGACGGTTCCTTCTCTGGCCCACCGGTAGATGGTGTGGGTGGATCTGCCAGTGATTGTGGTGGCTTCGTCAAGCTGCACCCAGTCGTCTAGTGCGCCCAATGGCTTCCTCCGTTCGTTTGATCTCGGCGTTGACGAGTTCGACGAGGGTCTTGAACTCGTCCTCGGTGTAGGTGCGTGCGCATTCGGTGCACGCGATCTTGACGGGCTGCCAGATGCCTACCGGTGGCGTGTAGCGGATGGTCTCGCCGGCGCAGCCTTGGCAGCGAACGTGGCGGACCTTGCGGGGCTTGTCCTCGATCGGCCAGCGTGCCATCGCGGTTTCGACCTCACGGGTGAAGTCTCGTGCGGTCATGGCGCCGATGTCGTCGTTGGCGATGTCTTCGAGGTTGGCCCAGTATCGGAGCTCGCGGGAGAGCCTGGTGATCTCTTCGGCCGCGAGCCACGTCGGCGGAATGCCGACTGGGTGGTTCGATGACGGGGCGCGCACTTCCTCGACTCCGCCCTTGATGTACCCGGCGACGCGGAACCATGGGACGACCTTCTGTGAGTTGTGCACGGCTTTCTGGAACCGGTCGAACTCTTCCCAGGTGAGGTAGCCGACGTTTGCATGATCGCTCATTTTGCGGCTCCCTCGATCGGTTTGGCGTTGAGGATGGCTTCGGCTTCCTCCGGGGTGATGAACGTCACGAGTTCGACGGTCAGCTGGACTCCATCGCCCCAGCCCTCCATGCGCCATCCTTCGCGGGTCATCTTCATGCCCGCGTTGGGGAGCTCGAACAGTGCACCGATTCGTTCAGCGATGTTCTTACGTTGCTCGTCCGTGTAGTGCGTGACGATCGCCATTACTCGCCCTCCTTCGTGTCGTGGCATGCGCACTCGCAGGCGCATGGTCGATCGGTGGTGTTGTTCCATGCGTCGCACGTACAGGCCGCACACTTCCCGTCCCTGCAGTCGGGGCCGAGGACGTCAGGCATCGGTCGCTCCTTCAGCCTGGATGAAATGCACCAGCCTCAGGTGGCGCGCTTTGTTGCTCCGGTGCATCCTCCGTCCGCAGTGACCGCAATCGATCTTCCGAGGTGAGCCGTGGTGCACGGTTTTCACGTGCTGTGCGACGTTCTGCTCAAGAACCTTGAGCCCGCACTGTTCGCAGCGCTTGAAGATCCGCAACGCCTTCCGCGCACGGTTGGAGACGATCTTGCATGTCTGGCAGACGATGCTGCCCTTTGGGTAAACGTAGACATTGCTGTCGCTGCGTTCATGTCCTGACGGGCAGTGCGTCAGCGTCCCTCCGAGATCGAGCCGCATGGCGTGCGTCCCGCACATCGGCGCGTAGTCCTCGATTTCCGTCCCCCAGATGCGAGCAGCGTTGTTCGACGTCGGCTCCGCCTCGACGTAGGGACCGGTGTGCTGCCATGCCCAGGTTCGGGCCTGCGCTTCGCAACCGGACGCAGAACACTGGTACTCGCGGGCCTTGCCACGGCGCGCAGCGATCCTTTGGTGAACGGCGACATATGTGGTGCTCAGCGGCCTAGTCATTGTCGTTCTCCTGCTTCACCGGCACCCACGGGCCAGCCTTCGACTTCGTGCGCTTCCAGAGCGTGAATTCGAGTCGTCCGCCGATCTGGTCGGTGTTGTCCTCGAAGTCCTGATGGATGCGGATCGCTTCCTCTGCGGCCTCGCGATTCGGGAGCGCCTGCCACTCGTACTCCTCTCCGTCCGGCCAGAGCGAGCGCCACCCGTACTCCCATTCCGGTTCCTCGGCTACGACACCAGCCCGCACCTCGGCATCATGAGCAGCCAGCCAGCGATCGAAGGCGGGCAGGTTCAGCCGGGCCGGTGTCTTGTGCTGGGAGAACATTCCGATGTGGAACATCTCGCGGATGTCGCGGGTGCTCGGTGCGTACTCGCTCATCGCCTTTCCCTTCGGTCGTGCATGATCGTGGTCAATCGCTGCTCTGCGGTGTGCTCCTGCCCACGGTGGGCAATCAGGTCGCCGTCGAGGCGGAAGTACAGCAAGCACTCACCGCACTGGATGTCCGAGTGACTGATCGGGTACTCGTATCCGGCGCTCATCGCCCCTCACCCCCAGCCTCCCCAGCAGCACGAACCCAGGCCGAGAGCGTGCCGCGGTCGCGAGGCTCGGGCACGACATACTCGCGTCCGCCGATGTCGTACCCGATGATCTGACCTGTCGTCAGGTGCGGGTTGCCCGCCGAGATCCCGCCGTTACCCGTCGCGTGCGAGTCGTAGTCACCCTCGTGGCGTCCGCTCGCGTTGCGATCGAGGTCGGACAGCATGCGTCGGTAGCCTTGCAGTGCGAGGTGCTGCTCGTGCTCGCGCTCGTACAGCTGCTTCCATGACTGTTGCACGCCGTCGATGCTGACGTTGCTCAGGTGCGCGTCGGACGGTTCGCCCTGCGGCTCAAACGCTGCGTGGAGAGCGGTGCGCTCACTCAGGAACGACAGGATTCCGCCCGCGAGGAACTCACCGACCCCATACCCTGCGTCTCCGTCGAGCGCCTTGTCGATGAACTCAGCAAGCGCGATCCGGTCGCGGTGTTCGGACGGTTCGCCCTGTGGCTCCGCGCCCACCCCGTCAGCGCAATCGGCGCACAGATACGTCAGCATCGTCCCGTGCTCACACGTCGGCTCGGTGCTCGGCTCCGGTTCCTCGGCTACGACACAGCCCAGCCGGGGATCGCAGAACTCGTGACGAGCCTCCGCCCGCACCTCGGCATCATGAGCAGCCAGCCAGCGGTCGAACTCGGTCTCAGCCTGCTCGACGGTCGGCAGCGGGAACCCGCCAAGGTGTGGACCGTCGAGACGTTCAGCGGTGTAGAACGCCCGCATCTCGTCGGTGGTCGGTGTGTACTCGCTCATCACTGCTCCCCTCGATGGTCGGCCTCGCAGCCGTCTTCGCACTCATCGGTGCATCCGGTGTAGAACTCGTCGTCCGGGTCTGTGATGTTCCCGCTCATCGCACACCCCCAGCAGCACGCAGAGCCTCGCGAGCGATATGACGTTCCCGCCGACGCGGCAGCACGACATACCGGCCATCCGGGGCCTTCCATGTGTACGCATATCCGCACTCAGAGCAGGTCAGCTCATCAAACTCATTGAACTCTTGCTTGCGCTCGTGGGCGCGGAATGCCTTGAAAGCTGCGTACAGGGCCGCGTCGGACGGTTCGCCCTGTGGCTCCCCATGCTCCGGGCAGTCCAGGTTTGGTCCGTCGCTGATTCCAGCGATAGCGGGAGTGCAGATGCAGGCTCGACTCACGATGAGCGGCGTGACCTTCGTTACCTCCGCATCGGGGTAGAATGTGACTCCGTTCTGCCACCCGCCACGGGTCTTCTCAGCAAGCGGATACTCCGTGAGTGACCCGCGTGTTACTTCTAGTCGAGCGATCATCGCTCCTGTCCTTTCTTCGGCAGTGTGGTCAGGTCGTCCAGTGCAGCAAGAGTGCCGGGAAACATCTCTCGGGCGGGTTCTACGGCGCCTGAGATGAAGTCGTGCAGGTTGCGGTAGTCGTCGTACTCGATGCGACCTGCCTCGTTCATCTCGTCCAGGTAGTCCAGCGCTTCCCGCTCGTCGTCGGTAGGGGTGAGAGCCTTCTCGAACACGGCCACCAATTCAGTAGCCCACGTGTCAAGTTCGTCACTGGTGTAGCCACTCCCGAATCCGTTGCCGCCTAGCAGATTGTCAATCCACTTCCTCGCGGCTTCCTCGATCAGCTTCTCGTTGCCGGAGAGGGGGAAAGCCAAACCCTCGGCATCGTTTGGCTTGTTGTTGCCGGTCTGCTCGGTCACTGTTCGTCCTCCTGGTCTTCTTCGTGGATGCCGAACCGGGTGACCTCGGACAGTTCAGACGAGGTGAGGTCGGGGGTGGGCTGCTGCGCGCCCGACCTGCGATGGATGCTGTGGACGTCAATGACACGACGCATTGAGAGCTCGTACTGCCCTGATTCGAGGGCGTCGAGGATCTCCACCGAGCCGGCGTCCTCGCGGTTACTCAAGTCCCAACCGCCCCCGAGGGTATTGAGCGAAGACCGGACGAGTCCGGGGCCGGTGCCGTTTCGACGTCCGTCCATGCGTCCGGTAACGGTGTACTCGACTGTGCCCTTCGGATGGAACGGCGCCTGCCTCACCGCGACGACATGATCGTCGTTTCGGTGAGTGACGGTCCACCATGCGCGCTCCCGCGAGTCAGGTTGGAAGCGGATCTGGTCACCGACTGCGATCTGAGAATGATCTACCTGCTCGTGCTGGCTTGTGCGCTTGCTCATGTGAGTCTTTCCTTCGTGAGTTGGTCGACCTGTTCGGGCCGGTGGGTGATGTCAGTGACGATCAGCTCGAAGTGGGCTGTGTCGGTGTCGCGTTTCTCGATTCGGGGTGCGATCTTCACGCACCATTCGGGGCTGTCGTCCGGGACGAGGTGTGCGGACACTCCCCTGTCGGATGCGAGACCATCAGCGGCGGCTTTTAGGAGCGGGAACACGTTGTCGGCGTCCCGTTTCCGGTTGTCCGTCACGACCCACACCAGTTCCACCTGCATGCGGCCCATGGTCGGGATGCGGGCGTTGCGGGCGAGGGTGACGACGAGTGCACGCACCTCCGCCGTGGACTTCGCTTTCGGTGCCCAGTGGCCTCGGTAGTTGGCTGACAGCCCCTTGGGTGGGCGGTCGTATGGGAGCTCGAGAGTCCAGGTCATGACGACGAGTCCTCCGCCGTGAGCAGATCGGTGAGCTTGGGCGCTGCGATCTCCGCTTCGAGCTCATGCAGGTACTGACATGCGGTCCGCCAGTACGAGGGCTTGAGCTCGATGCCGCGCGCTCGGCGCCCAAGCCGGACCGCAACGTGGAGTTCCGACCCGACGCCGGCGAATGCCGAGAACACCACTCGTGCACGACGGCGAGCGATGAACTCGGCGTATGGAACCGGCGTCGTCATGTGTTCTCCTGGAACGAAGAAGCCCCCAAGGTTGCGGGGGCTGGGTTGGGGGTTGGACGCCGGTTCCGGTCCGGGTTGCGTTCATACCCGGCGTTGCGGCGTGACCCGGTGACTTGGCGGCGGTTGAGGCCGAGCTTGGTCGCGATTTCCCGGTCTGTGAGTCCCGCGTTGAGGAGTTCGCGGAGGGTGTGGCGTGGGATGAGTGCGAGGCCGTCGCCGCGTGCCCTGTTGGCGGCTGCACGGCGGTCTTCTCGGCTTGCCCCGGCACGTACACCTGGGCGGGCTCGTTTGGCTTTCAGATCGGCGCGTGCGGTTTCCCGCGCCTCTTCCTCTTCGGCGGCGACGATCTCGGCAGGAGTCTTCCCTGCGTTGACCTGTCTCCTGAACGCCCAGTCCCCCACGTAGCGGGTGTGGACGGTGCGGCAGGAAACCTCTGCAGGACAGTGGGCGGTGTTGCAACCACCCTGGAAGCCCTCGACGGTACTGTGCGGGTAGGTGGTGTCAGTGATGATGTCCGCATTCATGCGATGTGCTTCTCTCGTTCGCCGGCGAGGTATCGCCGTAGCTGTTCGGTCTTCTCCTGGAAGGCCCGGGCGTCCGCTTCCGAATCAGGGATGGATACCCTCTCTCGCGGTAGCCGGATCGTTCTCGGCTGCGACTTCTGAAGGCGCTCGATGTAGTCGGCGAACCAGTAGTCCGCGGTCATCCAGTCAGGGAGCGCCGTCATGGACTTTTCATGCATCGGTCTCGCCCTTGAAGCGCCGCCAGCTTTCCCGCTCCATCGCTGCTGAGAACGCGGTCGCTGCCTCCTGTGCTTCGCGGAGAAGTTGCAGCGTCTCCGGGTCGGTTCGGAACAGGCCGGGATTGATCGAACGCAGAAGCCCCGCCGCTTCGCCTGATGCCGCGTCAGCAGTGAGTCGCGCCAGCCCGACGCGGTTTCGCCACATGGGGGCGTACTTCTTCCACCAGTGCGCTTCGGTCGGGTTCTGCGGCTGGGTGAAGAACTGCTCGTGCGTCTTGTCGTGGATCTCTTCGTATCGCGAGCTTCGATTGATGCTCATGCCTCTTCCTCCGTCAATGGGAAAGGCCACCAGCCCGTGTTGGGTGGTGGCCTGCGATCGGTCAGCGGTCAGATGAGCGCTGATTCGTGGATGTACTGCTGCACCTCGGCGGGCGACTTCGTGATCGACCCGATGATGTAGCTCGTGGGTGCTCGCGGTGGTTGTGGGATCTTGTTCAGGATCCACATCGACACGTTCACCACGTCGGGCGGTGCGAGTATCAGGCCGAGCTTGTCGTCAAGGTGCTTCCGCACCCGGGCGACGTCGATCCCGTACTGCGAAGCGAGGGTGCTCTTGTACGGCTCCGCAGATTGCTCGTCCGTCCCGACGCTCGCGCGTGTATCTCGTGACTGACTCTCTGAAAGGTGAGTAGAGTCCGGGGACGGGGACGGGGACGGGGGGAATCCCCCGGGAATCGCAGAAGGGATCGCAGGTGGGATCGCACCTGCGATGCAGTGCGAGCACCCCTCGACCTGGATACCTCTGGCGACGTGCCAACGGTCGTGATTCCCGAGCGCTGACGCATCCTGCTTCTTCTGTCTTCGCTCCTTCGAGACAACCGCGTCAGGCTGGTAGTCGTCCCAGTCGTGGAACAGCCATGTTCGGCCGTCCTGCTGGTCCCACAGCCCCGCGTTTGTGAGCTCTGTGGCCGCGTCACGGTCGGCGGCGAGCATGCGGATGATCCCGTACGTCACCACACCATCAGTGAGGTGCTGCGCCGCATAGGAGCCGGCGCGCACCCACAACGCCACCGCGTCGGCGGAGAGTTCTACGACCTTCGGGTGTGACCAGAACTGGTCATCTACCTTGAACCAGGGCACTGTTCACCCTCCTTTCAGTCGAGGCATCGGCATGGCCTGATGCAGAAGCAGTCGGGGCAGACGACCTCACGGGGTCCGATATCGAACTTGGACCGCTTCGGGGTGCACTGGTCGTGCCGCAGTTGGTCGTCATCGTCGTACCTCACCGGGTCTCCGGGATGGATGCGAGATCCGCATTCCGCGGCACAGGTGCCGTCGTAGCGGGCCGGGAAGACGTGACCGGGCGTCATGACAGCTCCCGGTTGATGCGAGCGATCATGTCGTCGTCCAGACGGCGGAGGCCGAGCGTACCCTTGTACAGGATCGGCTCGTCGAGCGCCCGCGGGTTCTCGAACACAAGGTGCTGATACCAGCCCTCTGGCGCAGGTCCCATCGCCCATGTCGAACAATGGTGGCGGCATCCGAACGGGTGCTCGTCGCAGTCGTTCTGCATTCGGCCGCACCCGCCGATCACGGATGCACTGTGGACATCCACGAGGTCGACAACGCCGATGATGTATCCGCGGTCAGACCACGCCGGTTCGAACTTCTTGGGCTGGGACGTGCGCGCGCGATACCAACCGGAGTGCTGCAACCAGAGTGATTCGGGGGCGTTCTCGGCGTCGGCTAGTGCGACGTGAATCGCGACCGGGCCGCGGTAGTCGCCTGCGATGTTCCGGACGCGGTTCTCGACGTTCTTGCCGCCGTGGATGATCGCCCAAGCCCAGGGCTGGCGAACAGTCAGGATTCTCATGGTCAGTCCTTCAGGTAGATGAGTCCCCAGTGATGCAGGAACAGTTCTTCGGCGGGGTCGTCCCACGAGTGGACAGCCCAACCCTGTGGTGGTTCGGCGGAGTGAGCGATCGCATGGCACCAGAGGCACAGGTGCACGAGGTTCGCGGGCGTGTCCTTCCCGCCCCGTGAACGAAACTGCCGGTGGTGCATCTGTGAGGCTGCGCGTTCTCCGCAACCTTCACAGCGCCCACCGGCACGCTCCGACACAACCTCATAGGCTCTCCGGGACGCCGCGTTCACGTCCTGAATCCGATGAGCTTGGTCAGGTGGTCGCCCTCAGTGACCCGAAGCGGACGTTCCCCCTTCTCGACTTGTGAGACGGTGGCCTGAGTCCACGCGAAGCCCAGCTCGGACATGCGCGCGGCAAGCTCCTTCTGAGACAGGCCTACTCGACCCCGCGCCGCGGTGACGTCAGCACCGTTCTGCTCGTCCGTCCATGGTTCACGGATCTTGGTCGGCTTGGCGCCGTCGAGGATGCCGAGGTTCCGGAGTGCCCGCGACCGGGCGATGGTGTCGGCCGATTCGAGAGGCGAACCGGCGATGATCGCGTTGTCGTCCTTCGTGGATCCTTGTGCCCATGCGGTCGCATCCGGTCTGGACACGATCCCGAAGCCAGTACGTTCGAGCCACGCTGCGGCGTGCAGGACGTAGGTGACATGCCCGTCTGGGTGTTCGATGACCCGGTCGATCGTCGCTTCCACGTACCCTTTCGGGTGCTGCTCGCGGAATGCGGCGAACCGTTCCGCGGCGGTCACGAACTCTTCATCCATGACCTGGGCGTGAGGTTTCGGGAGACGGGATCTCCTCGTGTCCTCAGGGATATCGATGTCGTCGGTCATGTCGTCGCCTTGCTTTCGTGGTACTTCTTCGCGCCCCAGAGGATCGCGTGGAGCGCCAGGATGAAGTGGTACTCGTAGTCCTGCCAGTCGCCGACGCTGTCCCAATCGACGCGATGGTCGTTGAGAAGGTCGATCGCCTCGTGGTCGTAGTCCACGTCTTCGGCATCCGACATGATCTCCGCTGCGTCGTCGCGATCCTCGACTGCTTTTTGCAGCCAGTCCCGGAACGACTTGGAAGAGAACTCCTTCACGCTGCGAGATCCTCTGTCCAGCTTCTCGGCCCAGTAGTCAGCGTTGATCCAGCCGGGAGCTTGGCCCTGGTCGAAGAACCTGAGCATGTTCTGGGTGCGGGTGAAGATGAAGCCTTCGCCGATGTCGCCTCGAATGGCGAGTGAACCGGGCCAGGTGATGACATCCCAGTGCCACATGCTGGTACCGGGTGCCTTGAATCGAAGGTGCCGGTAGAGGCCGTCTTCGTGAAGCACGACCAGCTCGTGATCTTTCGTCTGCTCCAGCAAGTGCCCGTACTGCTCGGGGTAGTGGTACCACTCAAGGTCACTCATGCTGTTGCTCCTTCGAACTCGTCGATGTAGGCATTCACGTTCCAGACGGGTGCCTGGAGGATGCCGATAGGCCCACCACTACGGGTCTTGTACCCGGGCCACTCCCCCGTCTCGATCGCACGGGCGTACCGCTCGCGGGCCTCCCGTGCCCGCCTGCGGGCCATGAGGAGTTCGTCGGCGCCGAGGACGTGCACCGCGGTGAGGTAGGGCGGGTGGGCTTCGATGACGGCGAACAGGTACGGTCTCGTCTCACCCGTGATGAGGTTGTACGTGTGCTCGTAGTGGGCTTGTTGGATGTCGTATCCGAACCGGAACGCGTGGATCGCGAACTCCGACTCGGACGCATCCCC